>NZ_JAVRHK010000028.1:0-26845 GCF_031846585.1 Autumnicola musiva | reverse complement strand
ATCTAAAGTATTTTTACCTACATTATATATGCATATGTAGCGCCCGGTACATACTGAAGATTGATATCCTGTTCTGTTTTATTGGCTTTGATATCAATTGTGGTTACCAAAGCTGATTCCAGCTGATTTGTTTTACAAAATTTTAGCAGCCTTTTCAGATCACCTGATTTATCAAAGTAGCGATTACTCCATTTAATTTCCAGTGCCCAGATTGGCTTTAGCGTAGAATCATCTATCCCTACCATATCAACCTCTCCACTGTTCCATCGTGCGTAGTATGGTTCAAGCCATTCCCGGTGCATCCATTGGGAGTAAATAGCAGTTTCCACCATATCCCCCATTCGGTTCTCATCGGTTATATTATAAATAGGGTTCTCTGCCGTTATGAAGATTATTTTTGTAGCCGGGACACCTTGATCTAAGTTCCTGAATGCTGTGATGCATCATTACTGTTTTTCCCACTCTGCGTGGGCCATTAGAACAACGGCTCTTTTAATGTCGGTCTCAAAAACCATAGGTTTGAAAATTTCAAAATACAGCCTTCGCTGCATAGAGAAATATTCTCATTCACCCACCAGGAATTTTCAAATTTAATACGTTCAAGTACCTGCAACTTAGAAATTTTTTCGATCATAATTATCTTATATGCGCATATATATGTTAAATATGATAAATATTTTTTCTTATTTGTATTGCTTCATGTGAAATAAGAAAAAACGAACAAAATCATTCTTATTTCTCAGTGTAATCTCTCATATTCCCACACGTTATTCTGTTTGAACGTATTTCCTACTTTACGGAGGTGTTAGTTATGGTTCGGTAAATGTTGGTGCCACTCTCTATAATAGACGGTCTTATAAGTATCCAGAAAAATTTGGAACAGGATATATAGATTCTACCACGAATTCATTTAATATGAAGCTCGGAGCTAAACTAGGGGGCTTTTTTATTCTAGTTTATTGCACCAAATTAAGTCCTCCAAACAAAAAAAAGCCACTCTTTTTTGAGAGTGACTTCAATTCTAAATTATTTAAATTCTAATTAATCCGAAATCATATGATCGAAAGGGATGTACTCCAATTGGATTACTGAAGATTCTGCATCAAAAACTTCCTCTACAGCCGCATCATAATCTTCAGTAGTAGTAAGCACCACTCCACTGCGGTGCATTTTAAGCGTAGAGAAAAATTTAACTTCAAACCATACTTTATCCAGTATTTCCAGTTCTTCTGCGCTCAATTGATTGTTACCGTTTATTATCGCATTCATCTGCCTTTGAGCTAGTTCTTTTATTTTATCGGCTGCACTTTCGCCGGTAGGCATATTTCGTAAGGCACCAATGATAAAAATGTTTTTCCCGAAATGTATTTTTTCGACATATTCATTACCATATTTCAATTCAAAAAGGGAAGGATTTTCCTCCATTTCCTTTTTTAGTGAACGCCTCTCTTCAAAAGGAGGTAAGAAAGTACCGATACCTTCAGTGTACTTAGAACTTAGTAATAAAACTTCATCTTCGGTAACCGGATATTGTTCTATAATTGACTGATATAAATCTGAGCTTACCGCGAATTCCGTAGCAAATTTGGACTCCCTAACGTAAAACTCTGAATAGCTACGATAAGGATTTATATATTCAATAGGATCTGCGCTGTACTCCCAAAGGGGACTATGGGAAAATGATTCCAATAGTTTACGATAGGATCCTTCAGTATCCTCAAATGGATTAGCCAGGGGGACCTCGTTACTGCTCACCACTCCGTCACCAAAATTTTCGTATTTATACTCCTCTTCCAGAACAGTTTCTCCATCGTGGGTGATAATTACTTTTCTGGTTCCTACAGTCCTATTGTAAACGGTGGTGCTGGTTCCCTTATTATCGGCAGTGGAAAATTCAACGGAATTTAAATCACCATCCATATAAGTGTGCACAGCCGTACCTTTTTCGCTATAAACCTTTTTTACCGAGGGAAATCCATTCACGTATTCAGTCTCAAACCATAAATCTCCCTCGGGAGTATAGTATTTAGACCATAACGGCTTATTGTCCTCACTGCGGCTTACTTCCATATACAAGTGTTGTTGCGGATAAGTAGTGTAGACTTTGGCCGATTTTATATTTCCATTTTCATAATATTCAAATTCGTCACTGGGAACATCTTCCCCAGAGTAATAGCTACTAATTCGGCCTTCTTTAATCCAGCCATTGGGGTGCTGGTTTATAAGTTCGAAAGATGAATCAGATTCAATAGAATAATCGGTTTGAGGATCGTTATGGTCTTCTTTTTCGCAGGAAGACGATAGTACTAAAACTGTCATAAGCAGAGACAGGTAAAATTTTTTTTGCATTGGAAGGATGTTTGAAATTAGAAATTTTAAAAATAGCGAATTTTAATATTTTCGATAGGTATTTGGTGATGAAAAGTAAAAAGGCCTGCCTTTAATAGAATTTGTTGGCAGGTCTACACAGAAAAATTAAATACAGAATTTTATTTTATTTCTTCCAGCCTGTAATTACCCGTGGCAGTAAATGTTTTATCATACATATCTGTCGCTTTCACCTCGATAGTATGCTCTCCTGCTTCCAGGTTATCCGGTAAGCTGCCCAGCCATAAATGTTTACTGTTAATAGCACCGGAATATAGCCTATTGGGCATTACCTCATTAGATTGGTACCATTCGTAAACCAGCGCCTCAAAGGAGGGGTCGTGTTCTTCAACATAAATCATTTCTTCCCAATCGCCCTCGTCAATTCTATACCGTACATCATCACCTGAAGTTCCCATGAAAAAATTAGCGAAAAGTCTCGCCTGTTTTCCGTGACCTTTTGCAATTACTTTAGGAGCGAAAATATTAATTTGATAATCCTTTTCTTTTCCCGCTACCTTATATTCCACATCATAATTAGCTCCATTAAAGTGGATAAAAGCATAACCTTTGGGTGTACCGTCCCGCATTGTAGATATTGGAATCCCCTCCTTGTTAAGTCTTCCCGAATACCAATCGCCAGAGGTGGTGCCAACGTTGTACTCGTGGTGCGGTTTTTCCCTTTGCCAGCCTTCTTCCTTTCCAAAGAAGTCCTGCTTCTGGATATGGGTGTGAGCAGAGAGGGATAAAGTATGAGGATAATCTTTTAACATACCAAATAGTCTTTCCCGGTCTTCATCTCTAAAGGTATCCCTTTCCGGTTCACTTAGAGGGATATGAAAAGCCAGCACTACCAGGTGATCTTTTGGCACAAACCGCAGGTCATTTTCCACAAAATCCAGCTGGTCTTCCCGAAAGCCACCCCAGTAACCCTCTTCATCACGTGGGTCGGGATAAAGAATATTATCCAGTAATATAAAATGAACTTTTCCATAATTGAAAGCATAATTGGCCGGGCCAAAATGAGCTTCGTAAGTTTCATCGGAAAATTTATCTTCTTTAGCATCAAAATTCATATCGTGGTTTCCCATGAGGTTATACCATGGAATTCCAATTTTCTGCGCCGCTTCTATATAAGGTTTGAACAAATCGAGATCATTATTTACCAGGTCACCCATACTTATGCCAAACAACACGTTTTTTATACCTTCCACTTCCGAAACCACTCCGCGGGTAAAATAATCGATTTCTTTTAAATCTCTCGGCTGGGGGTCTCCAAAAATAATCGCTGTAAATTCTTCTTTTTCTTCTGAAGGAAGCAGTCCGAAATCAAGGGAATTTGGCAATTTTCCTGTAGCGCTTACCCCTTTAAATTCGGCTTCCGGAGAACCATTGGGTTTATGAAGGTAATAAAACTGCGGCAGTTTGTTTTCGTTTGTTTTTAGCATGTAACCTGAAGGTTTTATAACAAAAATAATATCGTCATCACTAACAGGAAGTTCATATTTTCCCTTATTATCGGTTAATACCACCTGAGTGCCGTTGGTGACGGCTACATTAGCGATTCCGGTTTCCCGCCGGTCTTTTTTAGCATTGTTGTTGGTATCTTCATAAACATATCCTTTTACAGAATTTTGGGCCATAAGCCCTAATGCCAGGCTTAGAGCGCCAATTGTTAGGAGCACTTTTTTCGGAATGCGTGCAGTTGAATCATGATGTAGTTTTTTATAACGGTGCTAAAAATTGACTTTCAATGTCGCTACTATTGGTAAATGATCTGAAGCGTAAGTTTCATTAATAACTTTATGTCCTCTTATGCTGAAGTTTTTTTGTGGTTTGTATGCAATAAAATCTATTGCATGTAAAGGATCATTAACCGGGATGGTGGGTTTACAGTCATTGCAGGTTCTTTTAAAACTTGTATCCAAAACCGCTATAACTTCAGAATTTGGAGTATCGTTAAAATCCCCGGCTATAATCATCGGTAATTCTTCTTCCGAAGAAATTTTTGCTATTTCACTTATTTGAAGAAGCCTATTGGTGTTTTCTTTCTGCGCATCCAGGTGTGTACTTCCAAACCGAAGAAACTTTCCATCGGGGAGTTTAATTTTAACAGTGGCCAGAACACGGGCTTCCCCGCCGGTACCGGCCTTTGTTGGTAATTTATAAACTGTCCCTTCCGATAAAGGATATTTGGATAAAATTGCCACTCCATATTCGCCACCGCCAAAATCTATAGCCTTTCCAAAAAATACATGCATTCCTAACTTTTCCGCAATTATTTCAGCCTGATTTCCCTTTCCAGATCTTTCAGTATCGGCATCTATTTCCTGCAGAGCTACAAGATCTGGCTGTTGAGCCATTATAGTGTGCACTATAGCATTAATATCTATACTATCAAGTGTAGACGGAGGATTGGCGTGATGAATATTATAAGACATCACCCTGAGTTCCTGTTTACTTCCACCGGAATCACGTAAAGTTCCGCAAAGCAAACATGAAGAATAGGAGGTTACACAAAATGTAACCCCCATTATTATTAAGTAAAGAGACTTCATAGTTCTGGTTTAATTGAAAGCTGCAGAATTATTCCAGCCAAACTTCACAATTACAGGAAAATGATCTGAAATAAACTTTCTTCCTCTCTGGCCATCCAAAACCTGGTATTTTTGCGGTGATAATGCCTGGCCTTTGTAAAAGATATAATCTATACGGTACCTATCGCCGCCAGCTTCAACATCCCAACTATTAAATGTATAGCCGGGTGAATATTTTTTTTCTGAAGGCAATTCAGAAAAAGTATCTAAAAGCTGGTTGTCAATAAGAATTTTGTGTGGCCCGGCATCTGGCGCCGTATTAAAATCCCCGGTTAAGATAACAGGTTCATTTCCTGCGATTTCTTTAATTTTCTTAGAGATGAGTATTGCACTGTTCTTCCTGGCTTCTTTTCCCCTGTGGTCAAAATGCGTATTAAAGAAATAAAAGGTGTTCCCGTTATTCTTATCTTGAAATTTTGCCCAGGTAACAATACGTGGCAATGCCGCATCCCAACCTTTTGAAGCTACTTTTTCGGGTGTTTCAGAGAGCCAAAAGGTGCTGTTGTCCAATACTTCAAAGCGGTCTTTAGCATAAAAAATAGGGCTGTATTCGCCTTTTTTCCCACCGTCTCTGCCTACCCCGATAGATTGGTAACCGGGAAGAAAATTTTGCATATCTGTTAATTGTGTACGGGTCACTTCCTGTGCTCCCACAACATCAATTTCGAAAAAGTTGATACTGTGGCTTAGCCATTCTTTTCTGTTTTCCCAAACATTTACTCCATCTTCAGGACTGTTATATCTTATATTATAAGAAGCCACGGTTAAACCGGATGGTGCTTTTTGTGCAGTTACGGCAAGGTTTGCCAGGATAAAAGCTGCTATAATTATTAATTTTCTCATTCCCAGCCTGGATTTTGTTCAAGATTTGGATTTAATTGTAATTCTATACGCGGGATTGGGTAGAGGTAATCTTTATCCTCATTAAACACGCGGTCATCAAAATCTGGATGTGGTTCAATTAACCCATTTTCATCCAAAGTTATATCGGCACCAAGTTCATAATACTGGACTCCAGATACAAGATTGCCGGGTCGCTCTCCTTCATATAAAACCACATTTGTTTCCCCGTCTCCAGTTAAGTCATATTCTCCCGGCCCGGGAAAATACATGCCGCGTATTGGCTGGGTTAGCGTTTCTCCTGCCTTCCAACGTACAATATCGTCCCATCTGAAATCTTCCATAAAAAGTTCGATACGCCTTTCTCTTCTAATTTCTAAAATAACTCCTTTGTTGCTTCCGTTTACGTTGAGGTATTGACTGGAAAGAAAAGGATCTGGATTACTATTTGCCATTTCCAAGGATAAGCCCGGCATATCTGCCCTGTCTCTTAAATGGTTTAGGGAATTGTCCAGGTCTTCCTGGGTTAAGGTGTTGAGTTCTGCTTTGGCTTCAGCATAATTTAAAACCACTTCCCCCAACCTGAATAAAGGCAAATCTGTGATAGACTGCCCGTTGGTATCATATACCGGTTCAGTCACAAATTTGGTAACCTGGTAGCCGGTAACCGTAGCTCCAAGATTTGGCGCTAGCTCCATAGATTGGCCTTTCCTGGTGTAACCCGGGGTAGGGATTGTTTGTGACAGGCGGGGATCACGATCATCAACTTCTTCAGTAAAAAAGATCTGGTTGTAATTGGCCTGATTGGTAAAACGAGTGCCATCACTATTCAAATAACTATTTACCAGGTCTTTGGGCATTCCCGGTCTCCCGTAGGAAGAAGTGGTAGTATAGTAATTCACATTATGGCCTATATTAAGCGCCTGCGAATATTCCCTGGCCAGAATTACTTCAGTACCTATTGCATCATGGGAATTGAAGAGATTGGCATAATCTTCCTGCGGATTTCCTGTACTGTAAATAGCATAGGGGGAATTGGTTATTAGTTCTTCTGAAGCTTCTACAGAAGCCTGTAAAAATTCCTCATAACCTGCAATACCCCTATATTTTTCATACGTGCCTTCATAAAGGCCTACCCGGGATTTTAAAGCTAAAGCCGTATACCTCGTAACTTCATAAAGCTCCTGCCCGGCCGGCATGTTCTCGATAGCCCAGTCTAAATCTTCCAGGATTTTATTCACTACAAAATCACGGGAATCCCTTGGCTTTGTTAAAGCTTCCTCATCTGTAGGGTCTATGGTAGTATCGTACCATGGAACCTCTCCAAATCGTTGTAGTTTTTCAAAGTAAAAGTAAGCTCTAAAAAAGCGGGCTACTCCACCATATTGGTTTTTAGCTGCCTCATCATCACTTCTTTCATAATTCTCGAGGAAAAAATTAATATCCCTAAGGTAATCCCAGTTCCATTCTCCTCCGGAAGTAGGAACCAACCGGGCCCCTCTTAACTCCTCGCTAAGCTCAATTTCTATAATATTATCTGTTCTTGAATCTCCATTGTAAATGGAAGTAGAAGGCAACATTCTGTAGAAGCCATTCGTATAGAGTTCCAGATCGCTTGCAGTTGCAAAAAAGTTTTCTGTAGTAACCTCCGATAATGGTTGCTTATCCAAATAATCTTCGCTACAGCCAAAAAGGCTAAAGCAAATAGATATTATTGATATTGCTTGTTTATAGTTCATAATTTAATTTTTAAAATTGAAATGATACTCCTATAGAATAAGTTTTTGAAAAAGGAACTGTTTGGGCCGTACTCCTATTAGCAGAAGGCAAACCATCGTCTGTAGTAGGCTGATTGAGATTTACAGCATTACTTGCTGCTTCAGGATCTATATAATCTGTTAAGGGAGAAAAGGTTAGTAGGTTTTCGCCGCTAAAATAAATACGCAGTTTTGTTGAAGCCGAATTGGATATAACTCCTTGTGGCAAAGTATAACCAAATGTAAGGTTCTTTAAACGCAGGTAAGCCACACTCTGCAAATACCTGTCATTAATCTTTTCTAAAGAGCCTCCCAATGCTATGTAACCATAATTTCTGGGAAAATAAGCATCAGTATTTTCTGGAGACCACATATTATTCGCGAGGTCTTTTCTTATAAAAGAATTATAAGGCCTGTTGTATGGTCCCCAGAAGAGTCTCGAATCTGAATTTGGATACCAGTCCTGTTTGCCCACCCCCTGGAAAAAAGCAGAGAGATCAAATCCTTTCCATTGGGTATTAAGGTTGAAACTATACAAATACTGAGGCGCTGTATTCCCTATAATTTCTTTATCTCCAGGGTCGTTTACTGTATTTTCACCTTCATTTACTACTCCATCCCCGTTTAAATCTATGTATTTTACATCGCCGGGCTGTAAACCTCCACCGGAAGTAATACGATTAGATACAAAACTCTGGTCGGCATGGTTCGCTATTTCTTCTTCAGTTTGAAACAAGCCATCTATCCTATAACCCCAAAGCTCACCAATGGTCATACCTTCATAAAAATCAACAAGGTTTAAATTAGGGTTTTGAAACCTGGTAATTGTTGTTTTGGAATTAGACAAATTTCCGGTTACAGAAAAGGTAAAAGGATCGTTGCCCAGTTCGAAAGAATCACCGTACGTTAATGAGAGTTCAAACCCCCTGGTTCTTAGATCGGCTGCATTTTCCAAAGGGGAAGGAGCTCCTAAAACAGCCGGGAGGGTGGCTCCCGGGGCCAACATTCCTTCAGTATCCCGTTGAAACCAGTCAAAAATTAATGATAACCTGTTGTCCAGCAAAGCGATGTCTGCCCCAAAGTTTAAGGTACTCACTTCTTCCCAGGTAATCTGTGTAGGATTTAAAGCGGGCGACTCGATATAATTAAGCCTGTTACCGTTAATGGCATAAGCGTCTGAGCCGTCTAAGCCGGCTGCACCGGTTGGGAGGGTAGGGAAATACGCGTAATCATCTATATTTTGATTGCCTAAAGAACCATAAGACGCCCTTATTTTAAACAAGTTAAAAGCATCGCCGGCCACATTGCTAAAGAAATCTTCTTTATTAAGTAACCATCCTGCAGAAACAGATGGGAAGAACCCCCACCTGTAAGCAGATGGAAAGCGGGAGGTGGCATCATAACGCCCGTTAAATTCCAGCAAATATTTGTCGTTATAATCATAGGACAATCTGTAAAACAAACCCTGTAAAGCCCATTCAGAAGCGCTACCATCTGCAGTAGGATTAGTTGTAGCCAATCCAAGGGAATTCAGTTCATTAGAAATAAGGTTCTGTTTTCCTGTAGTAATGGTTTTGGTAAGAAAAGTTTCCTGGTTATAACCCAACACTGCTTTTAAACTATGGTCTCCCAACACTCCTCTATATTCTCCATAAACATTAAGAGCATCATATTTACTCTCGGTCCTGTATTCATTTAAATAATCGTAGCCCATTAGATCGATTTGGCCGGGATAAATAGAGTAGGGGATCCTGGTAGAACGCTGAAACCGGCTAAAATTATTTCTACGAATGGCATAACTGGCATTAAATTTTAAAGAGGCAAAGGGTTTTATTTCCGCAGATGCTATATTCGAAAAACCACCTTCATTAGTTACCTCTTTAGAAGTCCCCTGTAGTAGAGAAGCATAAATACCATCTCCTATGGTGTAGTTGTTAAGCTCTGTTCTCCATAAAGAACTACCATCAGGATTTGTTGGCATATAAGAAGGTAAGGCATGCACCCAAATCATACTTCCCCATACATCCCGGTAACCATATTGAGTACCTCCATGTTCTAAATCTTCAGAACTGTTATATTGCATGTTATTGGAAAAGCTTAGCCAATCTGTAGCTTCAATATCCAATTTTCCCCTAAGGTTGTACTTTTGATATTCATCATCCTGAACTTTAAGGATGCCTTTAGATTGAAAATTTCTATAGGAGAAGTAAGCATTAACTTTTTCTGAACCTCCTGAAACAGAACCAGTATAAATTTGCGTAGGATATGTTTTTCTGAAGAACGTGTCCCACCAATCTGTGTGCCCATAATGTACGTATTGATCCCTCCCGTTTCGCTGGTCAATAATAACCCTTGCCAGGGACGGGTTTTGAGAAACTTCTAGCAAGGCCTCCATATCTGCCTCGGTATACCCGGTGTATGAAGCTCCGCTGTTATTCCTGAATGCTTCATCTACAATGCTTACCGCCAGATAAGGATCGGTAACAAAATCTGTATTCATGGTAGGAGTATTAAGGGCCATTGTAGTTCCCATATTTACAACAATACTACCTTCTTTAGCATTCTTGGTAGTTACCAAAACAACCCCAAAAGCTGCCCTCGCCCCATAAATGGCTGCAGAACCTGCATCTTTCAAAACACTTATAGATTCTACATCATTGGGATTTAAATTGCTTAAATTTCCTTCTACCCCGTCTATTAAAATTAAAGGTATACCGCCGTTTATAGAGGTAAATCCACGGATGTTAATACGAGGTTCTGCGCCTACTTTCCCGGTGGATTGCGTTACATTTAATCCCGGACTAAGTCCCTGTAAGCTAGAACTTACATCGGCCACAGGACGTTGATCTATATTTTTAGTATTAACGGTGCTTACTGCAGTAGATAAATTTTGCCTGTTTGTTTCTCCATAGCCCACAACTACAATTTCTTCCAGCGTATCATTATCTGGCAAAAGTTGCACGTCTATAGCGGTTTGGCCTTCTTCCAGCACTACCTCCTGGGTAACGTATCCCATAAAGGAAATTTGCAGAACAGGGGAAGCAGAACCCACTTGCAGAGAAAAGTTCCCGTCAAAATCTGTATTGGTACCATTAGAAGTTCCTTTTTCCCTAACAGTTGCCCCGAGAAGCGGCAAACCCTGGTCATCTAAAACTGTTCCCTCTATAAGCTGTTGAGGACTTTCTTTTTTGTTCAATAATACCTTAGGTTTAACTACCGTGATTGTATTATTAAAATTTTTAAACTGAAATCCTGTTTGGTTAGTAATTTTATCTAATAATGCTTTTAAATTTTTATTTCTTTCGTTTAAAGTAAAGCGCTGCTTGTTTTGAGTTACCTCATTATCAAATACAAAGGTGAATTCCGTTTTCTCTTCTATAGTTTTGAAAATCTCTTTTATAGAAGCCCCCTCAACATTAATGGAAAGGTATACATCTTCTAATTTTTGATTGCCGGGAGTAAAAGCAAAGCTTCCTTTTAAATAGAGAATGGCACAGCATAAAAGCAGTAACTGTCTCTTTTCTAAAAATCCTTGAAAAATTTGTAGTTTCGTATTCATTATAAATTTTGGATATACGTTAGTTTGTAGTCTTAAAATTTTACAACCCCATTCCTGTTGCAGCGGGAATGGGCTTTTTTTTAGCTAGTTCAAATTTTCGGTTTTTCTTCTTATACGAATATGATTTTGGTTGGTAGTATCTATTTCCAGGCTTTTTACATAAGCAATACTTTCTAGTATACTTTTAATTTCCTGCTCTTTAAACTTTCCAGAAATCCTTAGTTCCCCAAGACTTTCCTGTTCAAATTCAATTTTAATATCATACCAGTTTTCCAGGATTTTGGCTGTTTCAGCAAGGCTGGTATTATTTAAAAGAATAATATTTCTTGTCCATGCATTAAAGTCTGCACTTAAACCCTGGGTAATTTTGTGCTTTCGGCCTTTTTCAAAAAGTACCTGCTCATCTTTAGAAAGTAAAGCCCGTTGTTTATTTTTATTAGACTCTACTTTAACTTTCCCGGTGTTTACGCTAACCTTTACCTGGTTATAGTTGTAAGCATTAATATTAAAGGAGGTGCCCAGTACACTTGTTTTTACCTGTCCCGTAGTAATGGTAAAAGGTTTGCTGGGATTACGGGCTACTTTAAAAAATGCCTCTCCTTTTAAATTAATATCCCTTTTATCTTTAAAATTTTCGAAATAGGTAATACTGCTGTTAGAATTTAAAGTCACTATACTACCATCTTCCAATAAAAATTCTTTTTTCTCGCCTTTTCCTGCAAATCTGGTGATGGGCTTTGATGCTTGCATAAGTGAAATCCAAAATGCTGCGCCTATCATAATACTAAAGACAGCGGCTATAGCCATCTTTTTTAGAAACCTGTTATTAAAATTGGGCTTTGAGGTTTCTATATTGTTTAAAATGTTGAATAGCATTTTTTCCTTCCTGTCATCAGACAGATCTGGAAGGTTATTTTTGCTCTTTTCTTCAAGTTTATCTAAAACCTCTTCAACAATTTTCTTTTCCTGTGCGTTACAGCGGTTTTCCGAGTATTTTTTGGATAGACGAATAAAATCTTCTTTATGCAAAATTTGGGTCTTTACCAGTAAGTCCCAATTTTACCACTGCACACGTAGTAAGAAATACGACCTTAAAGGTTTGTTAAAGACTGCTAGTCACACTAACGTTTAAGAAACATTAGCATAACAAACAGGAAGATGTGCAGGAATTCTACTCTGGACCTTAAATGTTTTAAAGCAGTACTTATATGTGTTTCTACTGTTCTAATAGAAATGTTGTGTTTTTTAGCAATTTCATCATTAGATAAATTTTCAAAACGGCTTAATTTGAAGATCTGCCGGCATTTGGGAGGTAATTTGCCAATTTCTGTTTGTATCTTTTCTTCAAGTTCCCTGTATTCCAGACCGGTTTCAGAAGCAGAAGATACCCTATGGAGTATTTCTAAATTAGTTTGATCAAATTTCAAGTTTCTTATATGCTTTGCTACTTTGTATTTTACAGCACGCAACAAGTAGGATTCGAGATGAAGTATTCTTGAAGTTTTTGCATTTTTCCACAAGCTTATAAAAACTTCCTGAACAATATCCTCGCAAATTTCTTCTTCAGGATATATTTTGAAAGCATAAGAAAAAAGCCTCTTCCAGTATTTATCAAATATAACCTCAAGGGCTTGATTATTTTCTTGTTGCATCAGCTTTAAAAGCTGCTCGTCGGTCTGGTATTGAAGCTGTGTTTTCATAAAATAAGGAATGAAACCAAAAGAAAACAATACCAAGCAGCAGTGGCTTTAATTAAATTTAAGTTTGGGTTATGTGTTGATTAATTTTGTTTTATAAATTGCTCTATTTAATAAAATAGAAATCATCCTCATTACATTAAAAGAACTAGTAAACTACCCTTAAAAACTTTATTAGGAGTAAGAGAGGGCCCCCAAATCTACCATACCTAACCTGCGCATGGAACATGTGCTGTTTTTATAGCGTACGGGAAGTTAAGCTTAAGAAAAACAGCATAGGGCGCATCCTACTCATGGTTTTTACGGTAATTTTTTGCCCCTTTCCAGGGCTTTCCAGAAGATTTACTGTAAAAAGGGGTTGATTTGTGACAGAGTAAATTGTCATGACAAATGCTACTTTTGGTCTTCCAGCCAGAGGCAATATTCCTCTTGTATATCAGGAAATGCTGCAAAAAAATCCTGTTGCAACTGATTTTCTGATTTCAGGATCATCCGGTAGACCTTAATGTTTTCTGTTCGTTGTGCATTGGCGGAATAACTAAAGTATCCTATTAATCCATACTATTTTTCTTTCTGTTATCTACTTAAAGATAAAGAAAGTTTAGTCTCTATCACTAGCTAGAAAAAGTACTTTTTGATAAGTCTATATGCATGATTGAAATAGAAGAAGAAAACATGATTTTCAGCTCTTGACATGAAGATTTTGGTTAGCATACCCTAAACTCTGCCCATAGCGGGTAATGATCAGATATCATGTAAGAGAGTGTAAGTTTAGTTAGGTCACGGTTTTGAAGGGCTGTGGACAGGAAGTCGTAGCTTCCGGCACTTTCAAACTCCATCGAAAGATTAGGAGCTTTATGATGATCCCTGAACCAGGCGATTTGATCATAATATTTAGTTTCGTCAAAAATGGAACGTGTAGCAGAAGGATGCTGTAGTTGTTCAGGAACGTACAAGCCTTCCTCTAAAAATGTTTTGTCGAGTAAATCGCCCCGTTTATTAATATTAAAATCTCCAAGGGTAATCATGTTCTGATGGTAAGCGTTGGTATCACTCGCCCAGTCAGCTAACCACTTGGCAATAGCTTTCAATTCAGGAATTCTTTCTGAAGAATTTTTTCCGTAGAGAATATGCAATGTTACCAATATAAATGTTTGGTTGCATGATTTAAAGCTGACCGCATATGGAGTCCTGGCAAACTGGGATTGTAATGCATCATTAGAAATGCCATTTTGAAGCTGTTCTCTTGGAACCACTAATTCCCATGCTAAGCCAGATAAATTAACTCTTCGGGTGTCAAAAAGATAAGCCATTCGCTCACCATTACCGCTGTCTCCCCGGGTAACATCAGTAAGTACTAGCGACCAGTGATTACCTAAAATTTTCATGGTATCTCTTAAAGCTCTTATATTGGCCTTCACTTCTTGTATGGCAATAACATCAAATCTCTTAATTATTGCCGCGATACATAGTATGGAATGTAGATCGCGCTTTGGAGAATCATCTTCATTGGATTTCCATTTTCTTGTTAAGTTGCCGAAAGCCCGAATATTCCAGCTGGCGATCAACAAGTTTCTGTCTAATTTTTTAGAGGGGATTTTAGAGTCCAGATCTGCTTCTAATAATTGTAAGTTTTCTAGAACAAAGGAGGGTGGGTCACTATATATTTTAGTCATAGCTGGATGTTATAAGATCAAAAATTTACAGTTAATAGAAATTATGAACACTTGAAAGGAATAAAAAAGTGAGAATATGAGGAAGTAGGGGGGGATTTACGATTAAAGTCCTAATTCCTTCAAAATATCAAATTTTCCTTACAGGTCTATAAATTAAATATAACGAAAAGAAAATGGCGGAGGTTTAATGTATTTAATAATGAGTAACTAGAAAATGTTTCGCTCACTTTCTGGCTAATAAGAGTACCTTCTTCAACTTGCCCCGAGGAATGGTTGAGAATTCCGCCTGATGATATTGAATTTCATGAGCAGATTAGCAAATATATTTGGCTCAACTACAAGCTGATTGAATTCGGACGGGTAGTTGGTCTTTGTAGAATTAAAAAAGAATATATGCTGAAGAAAAAACTATTTTTCGTAATGAATAAGAGTAAGTTCTTCCACCTTCTTAAAATCAACATCTGAGGTGATTAATGGGAGGTCCAGGTATAGAGCTGTAGCAATAATAATGCTGTCCGGAAGCTTTGTATTATAGGTTTTTCGGATCCTGATGGTTTCTTCCTTTACTGCGCCGGTAAGTGTGATGGTCTTGCATTGGGCCAAAAATTTTTTTATAACTTTTTCTTCTTTGTTTGTAATGCCCTTGTAAGCCAATAATTCTAATTCTGTTATCACAGAAATATATAATTGCTTTTCATCTAGAAGGTCTGCAAGAGTGGTATCTCCATTTAATAAATAGAGAATAATATTAGTATCTAGAAATAATCTATTCCCATTCATTCCTAAGGTCTCTTTGAATATCCAGAGGGTCTTTTTTTAAATTTATTTTTCCAACAAATTCATGGGCATTGACGCCTTTAGTTCTTGTTTCCTTAGATAAACTTTTCAATATAGTTTTGATGCTCTTTTTTGTAGCACCGGGCTTCAATGTAGTTATCATAATTTATTGAATTTTAATAATGCTAATGTAGTATTTTTTAAGGAGTCATAGAACTGATTTTGAAATGACTAATTACTAACTTCTGATTTTTGATCTAATATTTCAATATTCTTTTACAAAAGGAGGTGTTTCTAATAATCTACTACCTTTGCTAAAGGTTATAAATTAGTCATAAATAAGGTTAAAATTTACCAAAAGGTGACGAATTCGGTGATCCTAAAATACAGAGCTCTGGAAAGCCTAATAAATATAGGGGTTATGGCCGTAGTTCGAGGCTCGTCCAGACCGCATAGTTGCAAAAGCCTTTCAGAAATGAGAGGCTTTTTTATGCAGTAAATTTAGAGGATTTATCGTGAATCCTTGAATATCAAAGCTTGTCCTTTCTTAGGATGAGCTTTTCTTCAAAATTCAGGAACAATTCATTTTCTTTAATAAACTCTGAATTTAATGCTGTTCCTATGATTTCTTTATATTTATAAAATGGAAAAAGTTTCATGGGGAATAATTGGATGTGGAGTTGTAGCTGAAGTTAAAAGCGGGCCGGCTTTTCAAAATTGTAAAAATTCTGAACTATTCGCAGTAATGCGAAGGAACGGCAAAAAAGCCGAAGATTTTGCACGTCGGCATAAGGTCCCATATTGGTATGATAATGTAGAAGAATTGCTACAGGACAATCGTATAAATGCTGTTTATATTGCGACCCCTCCCAGCAGTCATTTAAATTATACTTTGCAGGCAATTGAAGCAGGGAAGCATATTTACCTGGAAAAACCAATGGCACTTTCGGTAGCCGAAGCAGAACAAATCAGGAACGCTTTAAAGGGGAGAGAGAACAAACTGACTGTTGCCCATTACAGGAGGAAACTTCCTGCTTTCTTAAAGGTGAAGGAGCTTTTGGCTGCTAACCGGATAGGGGTAGTTAGATTTGCTGATGTTAAAATCCTGCAGTCTTCCGAAGCTAAAATTATAGCCAACACTGAAGAAAACTGGAGAGTGGATCCTGAAATTTCAGGGGGAGGATATTTTTATGACCTTGCTCCTCACCAGCTGGACCTGATGTTTCATTATTTTGGAGAAATTGCTGAGATGCGTGGTTTTTCCAAAAACCAGGCTAAACTATACCCAGCGAATGATATAGTGCAGGGAATCATTTCTTTTAGAAGCGGAATTCAGTTTCGTGGGATCTGGGCGTTTAATATTTCTGAAAAAGATAACACAGATAATTGTACCATTTACGGCTGTAAAGGTCAGCTGTCTTTTTCTTTTTTTGGGGACAGGGTGAGCCTTAAATCAGTAGCCGGGAATGAAGATTTTCACTTTAAACCTATAGAACATGTGCAGGGACCAATGATACAGGCTACAGTGGAATATTTCATGGACAAAAATACTAACCCCTGTAGCGTAGAGGAAGGTTTGGAAGTGATGAAAATCATGAATGCATTCAGGTAATATATCAATACTGGATAGATATTAATTGCTGAAAATACCCGAAATAGATAGGATTGTTTGGTGTAATATGGTTTAAAAGATCATGTATTTTGAAAAATTATAATGTCTTTTATTATTATGTATAGTCTTGCCTCAATAAATTCCATACTACTTTGCCAAATGCCTTGCAGGTAGATCTTTAAAATTTCGTCTAAAAATAAGCCTTATTACAGTTGAACTCTTTACCTAATTACCAGGCCTAAAACAAAAAACCTCCCAAAGGGAGGCGATCTTTATTCTAGGTGGTTATATACTCCAAGTCTTGCCTCGTAGTAAATGTTCAAAAGTATGAAAACGTGTTCCTCCTAATGCTCCACAGGCTTTACCCGGAGAAACTTACTTTTTTGATTCTGCTATAGATACTTTGCGAAACTCTTTTAAAAGTTTTTCTAACTCTAAAGAAGATTTTCTTGCTCTGGTTCCGGCACTCTTGTTGCCATCTTCTAATTGTGTGTTAGCATCGGTCTGGAAGGATTCAAAAGTGGTCTGAATTTTTTCGATAAGATCTTTCATGATAATTATTTTTAAGTTTAGAGTTGCTAAAATAACAGAATATTTCCTGTATACCTGAGCGTTTGGAGATTTCTGGTAAATAATTTATGATGTCCGGAGATATAAATGCTGAATTATTTTATCGATCTAAAAATTAGCTCATCAATAAAATTTTGCTTTAACAGGTTCAGGAAAAAATTTCACCTGGAAGAATTAAAACAAGATCATTTATGTTAGGTATATCCATCTACTTTTAATAATCGCTAAGCCTTTATTGAATAATAAGATGAGATTTGTACACTTTTCAGGTATTCTTTATATGTATATTTATTTTTTTAAAAACGAACAAAAGCCTTTATGCGTGTTATTAATGCCCATCAGAACAATCTGAAAAATATCCATGTAAGCATTCCTGAAAATCGATTAATTGTGGTAACCGGGTTATCGGGTTCCGGGAAATCATCCCTGGCTATGGGTGTTATCGCCAATGAAGGATATCGTTATTTTTTAGAGAGCCTTCCTGCCTATAATCAGCAAAATGCGCAATTAATTCCTACTGCCGAGGTAGATGATATCGAAGCACTTCCGCCGGTGATTAAGGTGGAACAATCGAAACGCTTTCAATCGATAACTGCCACTTTCGGTACCTTGTCTGAACTTGCCGCGGTTTTCAGAATTATTTTTGCTCGTTATTCAGCAGAAGAAACCATGAGCAAGTCTTTATTTTCTTTCAATCATCCAAAAGGAGCTTGCGAACATTGCCGTGGCATTGGGGAGGCAGAATATATCGATCTGGAGAAGCTGGTTGGTGATAAAAATAAAACCCTTAGAGAAGGAGCGATCACCACGACCTTGCCCGGCGGTTATATTGTTTATTCTCAAATCACTGTTGATGAATTAGATAAAGTATGTAAGGCACATGGATTTAATGTAGATATGCCCTGGAAAGAACTATCTCAGGAACAAAAAGAGGTGGTTTTAAATGGAAGTGATCGCATTAAGGTATTTTACGGGAAACATACTCTAGAGTCCCGGTTAAGATGGGAAGGTTTTAAAGCGAAGCCCCGGGAAGAGGGATTCTATAAGGGCATATTTCCCATTATGAATAATATTTTAAAGCTGGATCGTAATCCCAGCATATTAAAATTTGTAAGTTCCAGTGTTTGCCCTAAATGTAATGGCGCGCGAATTAAACCGGAACATCTAAAATTCACCTGGAAAGGCTTAAACTTTCAGGAATGGATGGATCTTCCTTTAAACGATTTATACAACAGGTTGAAAAATCAGGATCTTAGCACCGGGGAGCAGGTATTGGCAGATAAGATTTGTACGCAGTTGTTCGATCTCATTCGGCTGAGGATGGAAGAATATAGCTTAAGCACACCAAGTACCGATATCTCTTCCGGGGATGGCCAGCGCATTAAATTAATAAGGCAGGTGAACAGTAGCCTACAGGGCATTTTGTATGTTTTTGATGAACCTTCTATTGGTTTATCTGAAGATTATCAGCACTATTTACGCCATATTCTCAACCGATTAATTAGCCGCGGAAATACAGTGATGGTAGTGGAACATGACCTGAACTTTATCCGTTCCGCAGATTGGATCGTTGAATTAGGTCCTAAGGCCGGGATTCATGGAGGAGAGATTATTTTCAATGGTTCGATCAATGAATTTTTAACTTCGGAAAGTTTATCGAGCCCCACCTTGGCTGAATTGAAAAATGCTGAAGCGAAATTTGATAAAGAACCTATACTGGAGTCGGCTGAATCATTTCAGCCTCAATTAGGCAAATTAAGCGTGATAAGCAGAAAAACTCCTCAAATGCTGCAAACACTTTCAGAATATTCTGAAAAAGCCGACTTAAAACTGCTTACCGTAACCGATCAACCCATTGGGAAAACACCCAGAAGTAATCCAGCCACTTATACCGGCCTGGCCGATAAAATACGTGATCTACTGGCAAAGACTTCAGAAGCGAAATCCCAGAAACTCACAAAAAGAGCCTTTTCCTTTAACAACAAGATTGGAAGATGTGAAGCCTGTGAAGGAGCGGGAGTAATCACCCTTTCTATGAATGTGATGGGTACCATTAATCAAATTTGCCCTAAATGTAACGGCAAGCGTTTTAAACCTGAGGTATTGCAGGTACACTGGAACAACAAAAATATTGCAGATATCTACAACCTGAGTATTCAGGAAGCTTTTGATTTTTTTGCAGGGGAGAAGAAGATAACCAAAATACTCTCTTTAATGCTGCAGCTTGGGCTGGGATATATCAAATTAGGGCAACCCTCCAATACTTTATCTGGTGGGGAAGCGCAGCGAATTAAACTTACCAAACATTTCGCAAAGCAATCGAAAAAGACACTTTTGGTACTCGAAGAACCAAGTATAGGCTTGCATCAGCAAAACGTGCGGCAGTTGCTAAAAGCCTTACACGAACTAAAAAGACAAACCGCAGGCATTATTTGTTTTGAAAATCATCCTCTTTTTGAAGCTTCCTGCGATACACTAGTCGAAAATACCCAAAAAAATCAATCGCTGGATCTTAAAGAAGCACCAGATCAGAGTAGAGATACAATTTCCATCACAGGAGCCCGAACACATTATCTTAAAGATTTAGATATTGATCTGCCCAGAAATAAATTATCTGTAATTACCGGAATTTCGGGTTCTGGTAAATCGTCCCTGGTGATCGATACCTTACACGGTTACGGATTGCAGGAAATGACCAAACAGTTTTCGGCTTATCAGCAATCCAGGGTAGGGGTGAATTTTCAGCTCGAGGTGGAGCATATAGAAGGACTTAGCCCTACCATTTGTGTAACCCGAAAGGAAAAAAGCTTTACGCAGCGTTCTGATATTGCCAAGCAAACGGGAATAGATAAGATCTTACGCTTTGCTTTCTCGCGAAAAGCGCAATATGAAGGGGAAGAATTATCTGCCAGTCATTTTTCTAATAATCATGAGTTGGGGAAATGTGCTATTTGTGATGGGATTGGAGAAGAATTGCTGCCAGATCTGGAAAAAATAGTCTTAGATCAGGATAAAAGCATCGGTAGCGGACTTTTTGAACATAACAAAGCACTGGCTTATTATGGACAAGCAAGCAGTCAATATATGGCGATCGTAGAAGAACTGGGAAAAAAATATGGATTTACTCTGGACACTCCTTTTGAGAAGCTTACAGATCCACAAAAAGACATTCTCTTTAATGGAGCCGGCGAAACCGTTTGGAGAGCCAACTGGAAGTTCAAAACCAAAACCAGGGAAGGAACGCAGGAAGTTAGTATGCAATGGGAAGGACTTTTCCTTTATTTAAAAGAAGAATATTATAAGACCCGGAAAAATAAACATATAGATAAGCTTAAATCTCTTTTTACTCCGGCGAAATGTAGTCATTGTGCAGGTAGCGGGTTGAAGCCGGAACGATTGACTTTTAAAATTGGAGGAAGATCCATTCATGAAATAAAATCGCTGGATTTTAAAGTTTTGGAAGATTGGTTTTCTGAAGATAACAAGCATAAAGAAGTAGATCAAAAACTGATTGAAAAAATCCAACCTCATTTAATTAATACGATCAAGCGGGCGAAACAGTTGCATATAGCCCACCTGCAACTCAATCGTAAATCGGCTACCCTTTCCGGAGGAGAAAATCAGCGGGTAGCATTAATAAAGCAGTTGAACTCTCCGCTAAAAGGCATTACCTATCTTTTGGATGAACCTTCCGCGGGATTATCCAGTGACAATATTCCAGACCTGATCAATATTTTAAAAGAACTTATTGAAAAGGGCAATACGGTAATGGTTATTGAGCATAATAAGGAAATTATTCTTGCGGCTGATGAATTGGTCGAAATTGGGCCACAGGCAGGTAAGTTGGGAGGTCATGTTACTTACCAGGGCACCCCTGAGGATTTTTTAAATCAACCCGATTGTCATCCTTATTTGAAAGCGCCTTCCAAACCGGTAATTTTAAAAGCAGGGAAGGATCATATTGCTCTAAAAAAGCTGTCCAAACATAACCTGGTGAAAGATGCATTAGAAGTTCCCGTTGGAGGAATTACAGCAATTAGTGGGAAATCTGGAATAGGAAAAACCACTTTGGTAAAAGATATCCTGATCCCAAGTATTAAGACCGGGGAATCTGTGAATTGTGAAAACATAACTTTTCCTAAGAAGTATAGCGGAGCGGAATATTTTGAATCTAAAAAATTACGATCTCATGCCAAAACCTTACTGGTTTCGTATATGGACCTGTTGAAGGAGGTAAGCAAGATCTTTGCAAAAGAAACAACGCTAAAGGCGCGTGACTTTTCTTATAAAACAAAAACCAGTCAGTGTCCAAACTGCAAAGGCAAAGGCTTTGTAGAAACCAGTCTGGATGTCGCCGCAAATTCAGTTGAAAAGTGCGAAGTGTGCAAAGGGCAGCGCTACCAGGCGCATATATTGGAGCATACTGTGGAATCCAGGAATATTGCTGAGGTACTTGCCTTGAATATAATGGAATTAAAAGAATGGTTAGAAGAAGCTGAAATCTCTGCTAAAATCCTTCAGTTCTTAGACCAGTTAGAGGAAATCGGGCTGGGGCATCTTAGGTTAGACCAGCCGGTGCAATCCCTTTCTTCAGGGGAGAAGCAAAGATTGTTGTTGTTAAACTGGCTGCAGGACCAGACTACGAATGTACTTTATATCTTAGATGAACCCAGTACGGGGCTACATTATGCAGATATTGACCTGTTATATGCAATACTTAAAAAATTAAGCGAAGCCAATGATATAATTGTTATTGATCATAATCCATATTTACTGAAGAAAATAGGGGCTGGAGTAGTTTTAAAATAAGCATAATGTTCTGTTCACTATACTGAGCTTAATATTGTTGACTTTTCTAAGCTGATTTAAACCTGAAACAACCTCTTAACAAGAGTAATTATTCCATTTTTTCTACGTTAGGAATTAAATGGTTAATAAAGTGTAAAAGTGATATTATGAATACTATTGATATAAGATCTATGTCGGCAAATCATATAATTCGTGATTTGGCCGAGGCTCTTGATGCAAAATTTAACAAAGAATGTGAGGAATATACGCTCCACCTTCCTCCTGAAATAGGAACTGGTTTTATAACAGGAATAGATACAGATGGCGGACTGGGGGTTTTATTATACGATTGTACTTTCAAACAAGATACCGAAATAAGTTTTAATGTTAATGAAATACATCCTCTCAAATTTCTTTATGTGCTGGAGGGGTCAATAGAACACCATTTTCAGAATGATAAGGAAAATGGGCATAATATAGAAGAATATCAAACCGCTATTGTTGCCAGTGAATTAAAGAATGGTCATATTTTAAAATTTAAGGCTGGTGCACATACCAGGATCCATAGCCTGGAGATTAACAGGCAAGCCTTCAGTGAAAAAATGAATTGTGATCTGAAAAACCTAAAAGGAGATTTAAAAGCTCTTTTTGAAGATGTAGAGGCGAAGAAAAAATTTTATTATGAAGATCATTTCAGTCTGGAGCTGGCACATCTGTTTAAGAAGATGTATAATTTTGAAGAAGTAAATTATCTACGGAAGATTTATCTTGAAGGCGTTGCTTACCAAATCCTGATTAAACAGATTGTTCTTTACCTGGATAGTCAGGAACATGGAAATAATAGCCGGCTGTTACGTACTTCTGAAATAGAACAGGTGCAACGGGCGGTTGATTATATCGAAGAACATATTGCTGAAACTCCCGGAGTTGAAGAAATAGCCGGGGAAGTTGGTTTGAACGTTAACAAACTCCAATATGGTTTCAAAATGTTGTTCAACAGTACTGTAAATAAATTCATTCACAAGACCCGGCTGGACATTGCCAGAAATTTATTGTTGCATACAGATTTTAACGTCTCTGAAGTAGCCAACAGCGTAGGGCTTAATAATAAAAGCTATTTTTCTAAAGTTTTTAAAGAATTTTACAACATCTCGCCATCAGCATTTCAGCAGAAGAATAAGGCCCGCCGGCAAAATTCAAAGTTAAGATCATAGCAGCTGGCACAGGAGTGGATTTTTAGATGGTAACATACTTCCTTTTCTGGAATGACTTTAAATTAAACTGGAAATTCAGATTCTTTTCCAAGTATAAGGAAATCAGTAGTCTTGCGGTATATACGGCTAAGTCTGATTATATGGTCTAATGCAATACAATTTTGACCATTCTCCAGGAGAGAGTATGCTGCTTGGCCAATGAATAATTTATCTGCCACATATTGCTGGGAATATCTAGATTGGCATCTCAACTTTTTAATGCGTTGCGCAATTTTCATTCTTTCGATCACAAGCTACTGTATTTGTTATACTATTAACAAAAATAAATCAGCAGGTTTTGCATTTATACCACAATTCTGTAAAAACCTAATAATATAAAACTCATATTTGAAATTTTAATAGACTTAGCGATTATAAAATTTTCTTATAAAAAGGAAAGTGATTTCTGAAATAAAAAAGAAGGTGTATATTTGCTAATCTTATTAAAAATCAAATTTCCTGATATCTAAAATTATACTTGCACCTTTTTAAAGATGCCATAAATGAAGTTGTGTTGTTTGTCTCGGGCAACTGAGATGAAGAGGTTAAGATGCTGATTAAATTCAGCTTGAAACCAATGAGAAGCTTTTTTCCATTCAATTGGGAAGAGGCTTTTTTTTTGTTTCAGAGATTTGTTCATTTATTAAGATCTAAAATTTTTCTCTCTGATGCATTTAATTTAGATGATGTAAATTTTGATTAAAATAACTCATTTAATTGGAGGTCAGTTTCTTATGTTCTACTTTAAACAAGTATATTAATTCTAAAATATTGTGACATGGCAAAAGAAAAAGAGAACAAACAGCAAAATGATCCTGCTCCACAGAAAAAGGTGCATAATCAGAACAATTTGTCAGAGAGTTCCAAAGAAAAAGAAAAATCTCATCCCGGTCCGGACAGAGGGGGAACCAAAAATTCAGCCGGAAAAGAGAAAAAATAATTTTCTTAAAGGAAAAAAAGCAAAAGTTGCTTCCGTGGGGGCAGCTTTTTTTACTTAGGTCTTCCTGGATAAAGTAAAATAGTTCTATACCTAAAAACTTAAAATTCCGGAAATAGTGATATCTTTCTGTATGCCAATATTTTGCAATGCGCGTACGTCCAAAAATTCGGGCCCAGTTTTTTCTGGTATGTGGTATCACTCTTTTTTGGATAGTGAGTGGGACATTCATGGCTTTCTATAAATGTGTTACTTATGACCCTGGTACGGGTGGCTTCTTTTATATCGTTCCGCACGATTTGTCATTTTCTTTTTTTCTGTTTGTAAATATTATAGGGCCAAGTGTTGGAGGTTTTATAGCAGGTAGCCTGCTTGTACTCCGGCTAATTGAAGGACTTCGTAATAAGAGCTACTGGTATTATATATTGGTTAATTTTCTGTTCTTTTTCAGTTTTGTACTGGTTTTAAATTTAGTTGTGCCATTTATTTTTTATTACCGGGAAGAAATTATAAATGCAAACCGGCCTCTTGAAAAAGCGATAGAACTCCTGCTTCTTAATCCTTATGCTATTCGTAATGTTGTGTCCTGGATGATTATTGGTTGGTTGACCATGCAGGGATTAAAAATATATGAAAAGTATACACCCTCCACACTTACTTCATTGTTACTGGGCCGTTATCATCGTCCACATGAGGTACAGCGAATATTTATGTTTCTGGATTTGTCCAATTCCACCTCAATTGCAGAAAAATTGGGGCATATGAGGTTCTTCGCTCTTCTGAAGGATTTTTTTTCAGATATGACCGATCCTATCTTGAATTCTCAGGGAGAAATTTATCAGTATGTGGGCGATGAAATTGTTATATCGTGGCCTCTGAGAAAGTCTGTTATAAAAAATGCCAATTATATATCCTGCTTCTTTAGAATTGAAAAAAGTATTTTCAAAAAAGGTGAATATTACCTGCAGGAATATGGGCTTCTGCCGGTGTTTAAGGCTGCAGTGCATACCGGGCATGTTGTGGTTGGCGAAATGGGCGTTATAAAAAGGGAAATCGTCTATTCGGGAGATATTTTAAATACAACCGCACGTATGATGGAGCAGTGCAACATTCAGAATCAAAAACTTATAATCTCAGAAGATATTGCGGGAATGATACCAGAGGAAAAAAGGAAAAAGTATAATCTTCAACCTCTTGGGACGATGGCTTTAAGAGGAAAAATGAACGAGGTTGGGCTTTACGGAGTAGAAAAGAAGAAAGAGCAGCTCTGAATTTTTAAGTGACTTTCAAAAGAAGAAAACTCCCGGTACCGGAAGAAATCCCGATCCAAGCGAAGGTGAAAAATCGGGAAGAATAATGTGAAATAAAACAATTTTCAGGAGACTTCTGAAACTTCTTAGCTTTAGATTTAACCCTTACATAAGGAATAAGCTTCAACATTAATATACCGGTAAAGCTTTTGCGTAATCTTGAGGCTATTTTTACAAAAATTAAAATATCTAATATGATAGCGAACGAAAAAGCATTACTGGCCCTCGAGACTATTAGTTTTCCTGTTAATTACGAAAACAACAACCAAATAGTTAGAGATTCTAAAGGGATGATGGTTTGTGATATAAGGGGTTGGAGCAAAATTCAGTTTATGTCTAAATCGGAAGACCGGCAGGATGCCATTGGAGGATTAATCGCTGATCTTCTGAATAAGTATCACACCGATTTTGAGGGGCATTTTGAAAGTCTGCAGCTATATCTGTAATTTCAATCCTGATATTCATGTTATAATCTCTGAATTCTAAGTAAGAATTTAAAGTTTGAACAATGGGATTGAATTTTATTAAGTTCTCGCTTTGTTACTCAAGAGTAAATCCAAATTAATTCAGTTGATGGAACCAAAAAGATTTTTTTTCACGGACGATGGAAAAATACCAAATAACAAGCTCCCATTGCTGGTCTATAAAAACGTCTTTGAAGAAAGAGATATTAAAGGAGCAGAATGGCTGGAAAAAAGATTTGAACAGAATAACTGGTCAAATTCGTGGAGAAACGGAGTTTTTGAATATCATCATTACCATAGTAATACCCATGAGGTATTGGGTGTTTATTCAGGAGAAGCTCTTTTACACCTTGGTGGCGAAGAAGGTGAAAAAATAAAGGTCAGCGCCGGGGATATTATCGTTATACCTGCTGGAGTGGGGCATAAAAAGTTAAAAAGTTATAATGGCTTTAAGATTGTTGGCGCCTACCCCAATGGTAGTGATTACGACATCAATACAGGCAGGAAAGGAGAAAGGCCCGGGACTGATGAAAATATAGCAGCTTTACCCATCCCCGAATCCGATCCCTTACAAGGAGATAGTAATGGAGTCCCGCAAATTTGGTCCGAAACCTGAAACATATAATTTTGCTGTTTTGATT
>NZ_JAVRHK010000027.1:0-28165 GCF_031846585.1 Autumnicola musiva | reverse complement strand
GTGAGAAGTGAGAAGTGAGAAGTGAGAAGTGAGAAGTGAGAAGTGAGAAGTGAGAAGTTTAAGGTGTTTTTTATCAGCCAAAAAACCTAATTTTCAGGTTTATAATCCTGAAATTTTTCAACAACAGACAACAGACAACAGACAACAGACAACTAAAGTTAATGTTCGCGATTTTAAACAAAGAAATACAATCCTTTTTTTCCTCGCCCATCGGCTATCTGGTTATCGGGATCTTCCTAGTGGCCTGCGGACTTTTTCTCTTTGTTTTTACCGGTAAATATAATATACTGGATAATGGCTTTGCAGATGTTAAACCATTTTTCAATCTCGCACCGTGGATCTTTATATTCCTTATCCCCGCAGTTACCATGAAAAGTTTTTCTGAAGAAAAAAGACAGGGTACCATGGAATTGCTCCTTACCAAACCTATTGGTTTATGGCAGCTTATTTTGGGGAAATATTTAGGTTCCCTGATATTGGTGATTTTAGCCATTATTCCCTCTTTGCTTTATGTTCTAACAGTTTATCAATTAGGAAATCCCGTGGGGAATCTGGATGTTGGCGCCACTTTAGGTTCATATCTTGGGCTTTTGTTCCTCGGCGGTTGCTATACAGCAATAGGGATATTTTCATCCACCCTTACTAATAATCAGATTGTTGCTTTTATGGTGTCGGTTTTTCTATGTTTCTTTTCGTATTTCGTCTTTGAAGGCCTTGCCGGATACAATATTTTTGGAGGAGCAACCTACGGAATTGAATATTTAGGTATCAGTTATCACTACCAAAGCATTAGCCGCGGTGTGGTAGATACACGTGATATTATATATTTCTTCAGCTTGATTTTATTATTTCTGAAGCTTACGCACATCAAATTAAAATCTGTTCAGCAAAAATTTTAACTTGAAGAAAACCGGTACATATAAATCCCTGGCTACTCTCATAGTAGTTTTAATCCTGCTGAATGTGCTAACGGCAAATTTCTTTAAAAGGTTTGACCTTACACAAGATCACCGGTACACCCTTTCCCCCGCTTCAAAAAATATAGTTGAAGATGTGGAAGAACCGGTAATAATAGATGTTTTTCTTCAGGGAGATTTTCCAGCTGAATTCAGGCGACTTCGGAATGAAACCCGGCAACTTTTAGAAGAATTTGCTGCTTATAATTCCAATATCAAATTCAATTTCATTAATCCTTTAGCTGAAGGTGATGATGCCAATACTATTGCACAGGAATTTGCGCAAATGGGAATGACCCCGGCCCGGGTTAGCGTTCAGGAAAGTGGCAGGACAAGTGAAGAAATTATTTTTCCATGGGCTATTGCCAATTATGGAGAAGCTACGGTAAAAATTCCTTTGCTGAAGAACAATCTTGGAGCCACAGACCAGGAGCGGGTTAATAACAGCGTCCAGCAGCTGGAATATGCCATTGCCAATGCTTTAAGTCAACTAATTTATCCCAAGGAAAAAAAGATTGCGGTAATGCGTGGCAATGGAGAATTGGAAGATCCATATATTGCCGATTTCCTGCAAACACTTCAGGATTATTATTTTATAGCACCTTTCACACTGGATTCCGCAGCTGTAAATCCGCAGAAAACTTTAAAAAATTTAAAGGAATTTGACCTTGTTCTTGAAGCGAAGCCAACTGAAGCTTACACCGAAAATGAAAAATATGTCCTGGATCAGTACACCATGAAGGGTGGGAAATCTATATGGCTGGTAGAAAGCGTGGCAATGGAAAAAGATAGCCTTTTAAATGAAACCGGTACAGCTTATGCCCTACCCCAGGACTTGAATTTGGGAGACCTTTTCTTTTCCTACGGCTTCAGGATTAATCCCGTTCTTGTAAACGACCTCTATTCGGCACCTATTATTCTTGCTACGGGAAGTGGAAACAACACCAGGTTTAACCCCTACCCCTGGTTCTATAACCCGTTGAGTGCTTCTCCAAATGATCACCCTGTTATTAACAATATTGAAGCGGTAAAATTTGAATATGCCAACCAGATTGATACGCTTGCCAATGATGTGGAAAAAACAATCCTGCTCAGTAGTTCTCCAACCTCTAAAATTGAAGGAACACCGCTTCAGATAAGTTTGGAAATGGTAAGCCGTAAGCCTGATATTGCAAGTTATACCGATGGGGAACAGCCCTTAGCGGTATTAATGGAAGGTGAATTTACTTCAGCTTTTAAAAACAGGATAAAACCTTTTGAAATTCAAAATCCCGTAAATAAAAGTCAGGCAACTCAAATGCTGGTAATTTCAGACGGCGATGTGATCAAAAACGATTTGCAGCAAGGTGCGCCGATGCAATTGGGCTTTGAGCGTTATACCGGAAACACCTACGGAAATAAAGAATTTCTACTTAACGCAGTGAATTACATGTTGGATGACAGCAGACTTATTGAGTTAAGATCTAAAGAAATCAGCATACCTTTTCTTGATCCTGAAAAAACAGCTGCAGAACGTGAGAAATGGCAATTTATTAATCTGATTTTTCCACTGATCATTTTAGGAATTTTCGCTTTTGTTTTCAATTTCTTCAGAAGAAAGAAATACATCAAAAAATCTTAAGGAAACAAAGCAGATCCTTCTGTCACAAGACATATTAACAAATTCCTTCAATTATAATTGATCATACTACTGATTAACAGGTTTTTAATATTAACATCAGGCAATTTTCTGTTAATAAAAACTAAGGGCTTAGCCTTCCTCTTTTGAAGTATTCAAATATATTTGTACTAGATTCAAATTAATCAACAAAGCCGATGAAATTTATTGTATCCAGCAGTTATTTGCTGAAACAGCTACAAATACTGGGCGGTGTAATTAACAACACCAATACTTTACCCATTTTAGATAATTTCCTTTTTGACCTTAAAGAAGATGAATTAACCGTTTCTGCTTCAGATTTGGAGACTACCATGTCTGCCAAACTTAAAGTAGAATCAGATTCTGAAGGAAAAATTGCTGTTCCCGCCAAGCTGCTCCTTGACACGTTGAAAACTTTTCCTGAACAACCGCTTACTTTTGTTGCCGAGGACAACAACACTATAGAACTGAGTTCCAACCACGGGAAATATGCCCTGGCCTATGCAGATGGCGAGGAATTTCCTAACCCGGTAGAACTTGAGGAGCCCAGCAGTACGTTAATTGAAGGCGATATTCTTGCAACCGCCATCGGTAAAACTATTTTTGCATCAGGAAACGATGACCTAAGACCAGTGATGAGTGGGGTTTTCTTTCAATTTTCAGATGAAGGATTAACTTTTGTGGCTACAGATGCACATAAACTGGTAAAATATTCCAGGGAAGATGTTACCGCATCCCAGTCGGCTGAATTTATTATGCCGAAAAAACCTTTAAACCTTCTAAAAGGAATTTTAGCCGGAAGTGAAAGCGAAGTTTTAATTGAGTATAATGATTCCAATGCAAAATTTACTTTTGACGAAACACAGTTAATCTGTAGGCTAATTGATGGAAAATATCCAAATTACGAGGCCGTTATTCCGAAGGAAAATCCTAATAAATTAACTATTGAAAGAAATCAATTTTTGAGTTCAGTACGAAGGGTTTCTATTTTTTCTAATAAAACCACGCACCAGGTAAGACTCAAAATTGCAGGTGCCGAGCTAAATATTTCTGCGGAAGATGTGGATTACAGCAATAAGGCAGAAGAAAGATTAACCTGTGCTTACCAAGGAGATGATATGCAGATTGGCTTCAATTCAAGGTTCCTTACCGAGATGTTGAATAATTTGAATTCAGATGAAGTACAGCTGGAAATGAGCTTGCCAAATCGAGCGGGAATTTTGACCCCGGTTGATGGGTTGGATCCGGGAGAAAGAATTACCATGTTGGTAATGCCGGTAATGCTGAATAATTAAATATAGGCCTGGCGAGCAGAATGGCAATTCAGTTGCCTTTCAGAAATTTTAAAAAGTAGAAGCCGTTCAAAATGTTTGAACGGGCTTCTCTTATATTCCTACAAACCACACAGGCAAAAAGGAAAATCCCCTATTTTATTATTTCTATAGAAAGAGGATAATTACAGGGCTCACCATTACTGGCATTCACGGCGTTAATAATTGGCATTATGATTCCAAAAATCCAAATAATTCCCAGAAGCAAAAATCCAATGCCAAAGAGAAAAATCAAGGGAATACATAAAATACTATAAATAAAAAGGCTAATCTGGAAATTCATTACCATCTTGCCATGTTCATCCATTCCTATAACTTTTTCTTTTTGAGTAGCCCATAAAATCAGCGGAACAATAAATCCACCCAGGCCTGTAATAAGATCCAGTAGTTGACTAATATGCGTAATAATCAACATTTGCCTGTCTTCTCTCATGGCAGTATAAGTTTCCATTATTTATTATTTTAATTTCTAAATTATTGAAAATTAACGAACAATTCTTTAATAAATATGAACTGTACTTATAAGACGGAGAAAAAAGCATTTTGTTACAGGCAGCCTCATTGCTTCACCCTCCAATGAATCAAGTGGTAAATTGCCACCCGTTTCTTACCTTTGCAACATGAAAATGAACGATACCATTGTTGCGCTTGCCACCCCTTCAGGAGCCGGCGCAATAGCTATAATAAGAGTTTCCGGGCCAGAGGCCATTTCAATAGTTAGTCCGCTTTTTAAGGCAAAGAGTGGAAAAGCACTGGAAAATCAACAGACCCATACCCTTCATTTAGGAAATATTATAGATGCCGAAAGGATTATAGACGAAGTATTGATTTCGGTTTTCAGGGCACCAAAATCTTACACAGGCGAAGAAACCATAGAGATTTCCTGCCATGGCAGCCCGTATATTCAGCAGGAAATTATCCAGCTTCTGGTAAGGAAAGGATGCCGCTCTGCAGAAGCGGGAGAATTTACATTACGAGCTTTTTTAAATGGAAAAATGGACCTGAGCCAGGCAGAGGCCGTAGCTGATTTAATTTCTTCTGAAAATCAGGCTTCCCACCAAATGGCCATGCAACAAATGCGTGGCGGATTTTCTAATGAGCTTCAGCGTCTGCGCCAGGAATTGCTCGATTTCGCTTCTCTAATTGAACTGGAGCTCGATTTTGCCGAAGAAGATGTGGAGTTTGCCAATCGGGATGAATTTAAAAAACTCATTCAAAGGATACAGAACGTACTAAAAAAGCTTATAGACTCCTTCGCCACCGGAAATGTGTTGAAAAACGGTATTCCTGTTGCCATCGTTGGCGAACCAAATGTAGGAAAATCTACACTTTTAAACGCGCTCTTAAATGAAGAGCGTGCCATAGTTTCGGAAATTGCCGGTACAACCAGGGACACCATAGAAGATGAAATGGCCATTGGAGGCGTAGGTTTTCGATTTATAGACACTGCAGGAATTCGCGAAACAAAAGATGTAGTGGAAAGTATTGGCATCAAGAAGACCTTTGAAAAAATAAGTCAGGCGCAGGTAGTGGTTTATTTAATGGACGCATCATCCCCCTCAGCTTTCAGCAGCACCTCCAGAGGTGGAGCAATATCAGAAATTCAAACAGAAGTTGAGAAAATCAAGAATAAATTTCCGCAGAAACCACTGTTGATAATTGCCAATAAGGCAGACAAAATTGAAGAAACAGAACGGGAAAGTTTAATTGAAAAATTAAACAACATTACTGAAAACAGGAAGAAATCCCAATTTTTACTGATTTCAGCAAAATCGGGAGCGGGAGTTGAAGAGTTAAAAGACAAGCTGCTAAACTATGTTAATACCGGGGCATTGCGGAACAACAATACTATTGTAACAAACAGCAGGCACTATAATGCGTTGCTAAGTGCGCTGGAGGAAATAAATAAAGTTCAGGAAGGTTTAAATATGGGACTTTCTGGTGATTTAATGGCCATAGATATTCGGCAGGCACTGCATCATTTCGGGGAGATCACCGGGGAAATAACGAACGACGATTTATTGGGGAATATTTTTTCTAATTTTTGTATTGGCAAATAAACAGTAAATTTTATTTGATTCCATTTGATATTAAATGATACCAAGTACTTAAAATATGGAGCTCATGTTAATACTAAAATTATCAGGTGGTGTATGCATACCGGCTATATGGACAATTAGCAATTCATTTTTCCTCAAAGATTTTCAGCTATTTTTAAGGAGTCCATTAATTTCAGGAAATTAAAAACTTAACACAACAGAGGTACCTTCCCCGGCTAAACTATTAATCTGGATTTTCCCTCCATGCAGCGTCATAATTTGTTTACTAAGGCTAAGCCCTATTCCACTGCCCTTTTTCTTGGTGGTAAAAAACGGGATAAATATCTGATCCTTGATTTCCTGTGAAATTCCCGGTCCGTTATCTGCTACAGTAATTACAGTTTTCCCATCGGTTTTGTGCTGCGCATTAACCCTTACTTCTGCCCCGGGTATTTCTTCACAAGCCTCAATAGCATTTAAAATAAGGTTAATAAGTACCTGTTCCAATAGATAAGAATCGGCCTCCACCTCCATTCTGTTGTCTTCAAGATCGAATTGAAGCCGTACCGAAGTTTTACCGATTGAAGGTTTCATTAATTGCTCAAGATCACGAAAGAGTGTTTTAATTTCAATCTTTTCTTTATTAAGACTGGTGATTTTGTTCAGGCTTCTGTAAGTTTTGGCAAATTTCATAAGGCCTTCACTACGTTTGCCAATACTGCTTAAGCCGGCATCAAAATCTTCCAACTCCAATACTTTTGATGGATTTTGCAGATTTTCCTGTACCTGTATTTTCAATGTATTGGCGAGAGAAGAAATAGGTGCTATGGAATTCATGATTTCATGAGTCATAACGCTTAGCAGTTTTTTCCAGGCTTCAGATTCGGTCTTGTTTATAGTATCTTCAATATTATGGATTACTACCAGTTTGCAATAACTTTCTTCAATCCTGAACATACTATGAGAAATAAGCACTTTTAAATTCTCTTTCTGTATTTTTAGATCTATAGTAGAAGGTTCAGAATAGTGATTATCGAACAGTAAATCGTACAAATGCTTATTCCGTGATTTTACAAAATTTATGTTTTTAAAAGCTGGTACATCCAACATTTCCTGAAATGATTCATTTATCCAGAGCGTTTTGCCAGATTGGGTATTGTAGGCCAGTATCCCCGTGTTTATCATTTCTAATATTTTCTGAAGGTAGAGATATTGTACTTCTTTTTCAGAATTCATTTCACGAATGGTACGGTTTACGGTATTGAAACCTTTGTAAAGCCGCCTGATATCTTTGGCTTTATTCTCTTCCAGGTAATTCCTGGAAAAATCCCTGTATTTCACAGCTTCAAAAAAATCATCCATCACTTCAAAGCGCTTACCCAGGTACCGGAAGAATTCATAAACAAGAATGAACATAATTAGTACGGGAACAAGAGCCAAATAATAAGACTCCCTCACTATCAGCAATGCAATTGCGATAGCGGTAACGGTAATTGCCGTCAATCTTAATAAAATTGAAGTATGGTAGCTCTTAAAGGTCATATTTATCGAGCCTTCGGTAAAGAGCAGCCCGTGTAATGCCCAGCTCTTTGGCCGATTTTGTAATATTCCCCTTATTCTTATCTATTACTTTAAGAATAGTGTTTTTTTCTACAGTCTCTAGTCGCATATCATCCATTTCCTGTTTTTCCGGAGCAGTCTCAATAGCCGAAAATGAAAGATCCCCTGCTTCCAGAGTATTATTTTCAGCCATTATAACTGCCCGCTCTATTACAAATTGAAGTTCCCGCACATTGCCGGGAAAAGGATGACTCTTCAACTTTTCGAGAAAACTCTTTTCTGTTCTTAGCGATCCTTTTACATATTTATCAGCATAAAAATCGAGAAAATAACGACTGAGCAAAGTAATATCTGTTCCTCTCGCCCTTAAAGGAGGTATCACCATATCCACAGTATTAATGCGATAAATAAGGTCTTTTCTAAATTTCGATTCATCGGAAAGTTCTGAGATTTTAAGATTGGTGGCACAGATAAGCCTGATGTCTACCCGGATTACTTCATTTGAGCCTAATGGCGTGATCGTCCTGTTTTGAAGCACGGTAAGCAATCTGGCCTGTTGGCGCAAACTTATGTTCCCAATCTCGTCCAGAAAAAGTGTTCCTCCGTGGGCAGCTTCAAACCTTCCCTTTCGGTCTTCACGGGCATCGGTAAAGGCTCCTTTTTTATAACCAAACAATTCGCTTTCGAAAAGCGTTGAAGTCAATGCACCAACATCAACTTTTACGAAAGCCTTGTTTTTCCGATTTGAATTTTCATGAATGGCCTTTGCGACAAGATCTTTCCCTGTCCCGTTTTCCCCAAGAATTAAAACATTCGCATCTGTTGGAGCTACCTTTTTAATTTTGGCGAAAACTTCCTGAATTTCCTCACTTTCGCCAATAATTTTTGTTTCCCCTGCTTTGGGACGTAATTTAGCCCCGGATCTCTTCTTTTTCTGAAGCATTTCCGTAACCGATTCTATTACCTTTTCATTTTGCCAGGGTTTAACAATAAAATCTGCCGCGCCTTCTTTTAAAGAGCGAATAGCCAGATTTATATCTCCATAGGCAGTAATAAGGATCACATCGGTATCAGGAGCGAGTTCCTTTATGCGGTTTAGCCAGAATATGCCTTCGTTTCCGGTGTTTACGAGTCCGTTGAAATTCATATCGAGAATAATCACATCAAATTTCTTCTCTGAAAGCAAAGAAGGAAGATTTCCCGGTTTTTTCTCCACCGCAATTTCAGCAACATGTGATTTTAGTAATAGCCTCATGGCTATAAGCACATCGGGATCATCGTCTATAACCAGTATTTTGGCATTGTGTAGCTGCATGACACAATATTACAATTTATTCAAGGCATGCTGAATTTTGATCAAAAGAAAAAATCAAAAGCTTAAAATTGCTTTAAAACCGAACAGGGAGTGTCTTAAAACCGGACACTTTATTTCTTACCTAAAAACATATTTGACTGATTATCAAAAATTTATATTTCTGGCATCTTTTTCACCATAGATTTAATAGAAAACCAAAGAACATTTATGGACATTCCATTAGAAAAAAAACGCTTTACTCCTAAAAAAATAGCCATGATAGCCGGCGGAATATTGCTGGCCGTACTCATTTTATTTGTGATCTTTTCCTCCAGCGGCAGTTCTAAATTAAACGTAGAAAAGGAACGTATAAGTATAAATGCAGTGAAAAAAGGAAATTTTCAGGAAAATATTCCGGTGAACGGTGCGGTATTGCCTATCAAGACTATCTATCTGGATGCTATGGAAGGCGGAAGAGTTGAAGAAAGGCTTGTAGAAGATGGTACCATGATGAAAAAGGGAGAACCTATTATTCGCCTTTCCAATACCGATCTTGAACTTAGCCTGGTAAACCAGGAAACATCGGTATATAACCTGCTTACGCAAATGCAAATTTCACAAAACGCAGCCAGACAAAATACCATCAATAAAAGGAACAATCTTACTGATGTGGAAAACAATTTTATTGAGGCCAAACGAAAATATGAGCTAAATAAAAAGCTTTACGCCAAAGACGCCATTGGGAAGCAGGATTTCCTGGAAGCCAGGAATAATTACAATTATCAGCAAGATAAATTTGAATTAGCCAAAGAAGTACTGGCCCAGGATTCCATTTCTTCCCGACAGGAAACCCAACAGGCGCGGGAGTCTTACCAGCGTACCCGAAAAGCACTGGAACTTATGCGTAAAAAAGTAGGAGACCTGGTGGTAAAAGCGCCTGTAGATGGGCAACTTACCGCCCTGGATGCCGAAATTGGTCAATCTAAACAAAAAGGAGAACGCCTGGGGCAAATAGATGTGATTAGCGGATATAAGGTTCGTGCTGAAATTGACGAGCATTATATTTCCCGGATTTTCAACGGGCAAAGAGGTAGCTTTACGTTCAATGGAAAAGATTATGAATTAGAAATAAAAAAGGTTTATACCCAGGTTTCCAATGGCCGCTTCCAGGTGGATATGCATTTTGAAGATGAAATTCCTGAAAATATCAGGAGAGGTCAAAGCCTTCAGATAAAATTATCTTTAAGCCAGGAAAAAGAAGCAGTAATGGTCGCTAAAGGAGGTTTCTTTCAGCAAACCGGCGGAAACTGGATTTTTAAACTTTCCGAAGATGGGGAAACCGCATACAAAGCCCCCATAAAATTAGGAAGCCAGAATACAGAATATTATGAAGTACTGGAAGGGCTGAAACCCGGTGAAAGGGTAATTACTTCCAGTTATTCCAATTTTGGGGATATTGACGAACTTGTCATCAACGAATAAAACATCATCACTCATCAATCAAAAAACGGACAAATACTATTAAAATGATAAAAATTACCAATTTAGAAAAGTACTATAAAACCGAAGAGGTCCAAACCATTGCCCTTAATAAATTATCTTTTGAAGTTAAAGAAGGTGAATTTGCTGCCATTATGGGACCTTCAGGCTGCGGAAAATCCACCTTGCTAAACATTCTTGGAATGCTGGACGATCCTGATGGTGGGAGCTATCTTTTTAACGGGATTGAAGTTGCCGGCTACAATGAGCGAAAAAGAGCGCAGCTTAGAAAGCACAATATCGGCTTTGTGTTCCAGAGTTTTAACCTCATCGATGAACTCAGCGTATTCGAGAACGTGGAACTTCCGCTGATCTATACCGGTGTAAAACCGGCCGAACGTAAAGAACGTGTGCATGCAGTGCTGGAAAAAATGCAGATTATGCACCGCAGGAAGCATTTTCCGCAGCAATTATCCGGAGGGCAACAGCAACGGGTGGCCGTAGCCAGGGCTGTAGTGAATAACCCGAAAATCATACTTGCCGATGAGCCTACAGGAAACCTGGATAGCAGCAACGGGAATGAGGTTATGGATTTACTTACCGAACTTAATGAAGCGGGTACCACCATCATCATGGTAACGCACAGTGAACACGATGCAAAATTCAGCCACCGTATCATCAGGATGCTGGACGGGCAAAAGGTTACTGAAAATGTATTGGTATAGGGATCATTCATCAAACAATTAAGAAGATGATAAAAAATTACTTTAAAATAGCTTTTAGGTATCTGCTCAAGAATAAGCTGTATTCGTTCCTGAACATTTTAGGTCTTGCATTGGATATAGCCGCTTTTGTAATAATTATCCTAAATGTGAGTTACGAGCGAAGTTATGATAAATTCGATGGTTCAGAGCAGGTTTTCCGGATCTATATGGACTATAAGGAAGGGGGAAATTTTGTTCCTGGCGACGCTCAGACTTATAACCTCACCGGTCCCACTTTGAAAAAAGAGTTTCCCGAGATTATCGAACAGGTGCGCCTTTATCGTTTAGAAAAAGTTACGTTTGTTAATGGCGAAAAAGTGATACAGCAGCCGAACGGCTCCCTGGCCGATGAGAGCTACTTCAGGATTTTCGACAATCCCCTTATTTCAGGTAACCTGAAAGATTTCGAAAAACCCAATACACTTATTCTAACAAGCACATTAGCCGAAAAACTCTTCGGAAAAGATCAGGCTGTTGGCAAAAATTTGTCGATTTTTGATGGAAGTAGTACACCTATGGAAGTTGTGGGGGTAATTAAAGATATTCCGCAGAACACACATTTTAAGACCAATTATTTGATTTCCTATTCAACCATTAATACATGGAATAGAATGGGAAGTAATGGCAAACCAAATTGGAATAGGAACAACTTTTTCACCTATGTAAAAGTTGCCTCCAATACAGATATAGCTTCACTTCAGAAAAAAATAACGGGTAGCGACTTTGAAAAAAATCCGCACGAAAGACATAATATTGAAGCGATTTCAGATATTCATCTTCACTCAAATAAACCTTACGAAGCCGAAGCGAACGGAAGTAATAGCAGAGTAAGTTTTCTTTCTGCGATCGCTTTTATTATACTTATTCTTTCATGGTTAAACTATGTGAATTTAGCTACGGCAAAGTCGCTGGAACGCTCTAAGGAAGTAGGCATACGCAAGGTTGCTGGCGCACAGCGCTCGCAATTAGTATTCCAGTCTTTAGGAGAATCCCTGTTGCTTAATCTATTCGCCTTGCTATTGGCCATTGGACTTGTGTATTTAATGCTTCCGCTTTTTAACCGGTTCGTGGGGAAAGAGCTTTTTTTAGGACTTTCAAATTTGACCATCATATTACCCTTTTTAGGATTTATTCTCTTAGGAACCTTACTTTCTGGACTTTACCCTGCGATGGTAATAAGCGGTTTTATGCCTATACGTGCTTTGAAAGGAAAAGTAATTGCCTCTCGTAGTGGAATCAATATCCGAAAGGGATTAATAGGCTTACAGTTTTTTGCTACCGCCGTGCTTATTATTGGAACTTTGGTTGTATCACAACAGATTCAGTTCTTGCGTGCACAACCGCTTGGAGTTAATCTTGATCAAATAGTAGCACTTAACGGCGAAATTTTGGAAAAACAGGACGACTCTCTTATGGGTGAAAAAGCCTCGGTTCTGGAATCGGAATTACTCCAATTACCCTTTGTTGATGGCGTGACCCAGGCCAAAACCTATCCCGGGGATGGATACGATAATCTTTCCTCTACTGTGGGTATCACGTTCCCGGACGGAATAGAACGGGAGCGCCAATTATTTTACCTATATGGAGCAAAATCCAATTATTTTGATGTCATGAATTTAAATTTTATTGCTGGGAAGGGCTATGCACCAGTATTGGCAGGTATCAGAAATTTTGACATTGTTTTAAATGAAACCTTTGCTCGAATAATGGGTTTCACAGATCCTTCAGAAATTATTGGCAAAACCGTCAAGTTTTGGGGCGAAAGCTTTAGAGTTTCTGGAGTAATTGCAGATTATCACCATTTTGGTTTAAAGAATAAAATAGAGCCTTTAATTATTGGTAATTTATATTGGGCTTATGGCGGCAGTATGGACAATGTTTTGGTTAAAATGAAAGCTATCGGCCTCTCATCGATAGACAAAAATCTGGTTCAAATTAAGCAGAAATGGAAGGATGTTTTTCCGCAGAGTACATTTAATTATACATTTCTCGATAAAAAGTTTGAAGCGCAATATCTGGAAGACACAAAGTTTGGCGTCGCATTTCAGCTTTTTACAGGTCTGGCCATATTTATCGCAGGTTTGGGACTTTTTGGGCTAACGTCTTATACCATTCTGCAACGTAAAAAAGAAATTGGTATCAGAAGGGTAAGTGGAGCTTCGGTACTGCAAATTTTCACCTTACTCAATAAAGATTTTCTTAAGTTGGTAGGTTTCTCTTTTATACTAGCTGTACCAATCGCCTGGTACGTAATGGAAAAGTGGTTGCAGGAATTTGCTTATCAAACCAAATTGAGTTGGTGGATCTTTATCCTTGCCGGAACGGCTGCTTTTGCCGTCGCCGTAATTTCGGTGAGCTTCCAGGCCATAAAAGCCGCCATCGCAAACCCCGTAAAAAGTTTAAGGACCGAGTAATAGTATTCAAACCTCACAGGTTTTAAAAACCTGTGAGGTTTCCAAAAATAAAATAATGATAAAGAACTATTTCAAAATCGCGTGGCGAAGTCTTCAGAAAAATAAATTACAGACATCCATCAATCTGTTGGGATTAACAGTAGGTACCGTTTGCTGTTTAAGTATTCTGGTGTATGTTTTTGCACAATTTGGATATGACAAGCAATTTGCAGATGCTTCTTCAATTTACCGTATAAATACAACAATAATAGAACATAATAATGGAAAGCCTTCTGCCGGAACTTCTCCTCCTATAGCATTTACAATGAAAGAGGATTTTCCTGAAGTAGAAGAAGCCTGCCGGGTGGTCTATTTTGGAGATGGGAACGCCGGACTTCTAAGAAATCCTGAATCTGAAGAATCCTTTTACGAATCACGGGGATATTTAGCCGATTCTACATTTTTTAAAATATTTAAATATCCATTTATAGAAGGCGTATCAAAAAGTGCTTTAACCACTCCTAATTCCATTGTGCTTTCACAAACATTAGCTAAAAAACTTTTTGGTAATAACACAGCCTTAAACAAAAGATTAATCCTGGGTAGCGGAGAAGAAGAACAGCATCTTACTATAACCGGAGTTTTTAATGACGATTTTGGAAAATCACACCTAAACCCAAATTATATATTAACGATGAACTCGGGTGGGTTGGGCCAACATGTACTTAATATTCAAAATTTTGCTACCGAAAATTTTGCGATGAGTTATGTAAAGTTGAAGTCAGGTACTCCTCCGGGTAGTGTGGAAGCAAAATTCCCTGATTTTTTACAAAGGCACGGAGCAGATGATTTTGCCGCAGTCGGATTCGGCAAATCGCTATTTCTACAAAATATTAGCAGGATCCATTTGTATTCAAAGGGCATCAGTAATCAAATTAGCACAGTTTCAGATATTAAATATCTATATATGCTGCTACTTCTGGCACTATTTATCCAGTTGGTGGCCTGTATTAATTTTATAAACCTAAGTACAGCAAGAGCCAATAAAAGAGCAAAGGAAATTGGGGTAAGGAAAGCAATAGGTGCAAATAAGAGCAACCTGATTAGACAATTTTTAGGCGAATCTATTTTGCTTTCGCTTTTTGCTTCGGCATTAAGTATCCCACTCACCACCCTGGCCTTGCCATTTGTAAATACATTAACCAATGGTAATATAACTTATAGCAGTTTATTTGATTGGAAAATTTTACTTGCACTATTAATTTTGGGCATTTTGACCGGCCTTCTTGCAGGCCTATATCCTGCGGTTATACTTTCTGCTATTAAACCTGTTAAGGTTTTAAAAAGTTCGGTAAACCTCAATTTTGGAAATACATTCTTACGTAAAGCTTTGGTGGTATTTCAATTTGTGATTTCCATTGGCCTGATATGTACGGTAATTATTATCACGCAACAGGTGGAATATTCCCAAAAGATGGATTTAGGATTTAATAAGAATAGCTTGATCACAGTACGATTAGGAACGCAGACGGTTTCTGAAAATTTTAATGCTATAAAAGCAAAATATGAAACCACTAAAGGTATCAGCCAGGTAGCAGGTACTAATTATTATCCTACCGAATTTATAATGGGCGATATGGGTATGATTCCTTTTGGAGGAAATTTGACCAATCGAACCCTGGTTCATTATAATGGCATTAGCCCTAATTATCTTAAAACTGTTGGCACATCGCTCTTAACTGGACGTACATTAAGGACTACCGATGAAAATCAGGTTTTGGTGAATAAGGCAACAATTGATGCTTTTGATATTCCATTAGACCAGGCCATAGGAACCAGAATTGTAAATGCAAGTGGAAATGGATCTGAAGAGTATGAAATTGTAGGAGTTACAGAAGATTATCATTTTGGCACTTTAAAAGAAGAAATTGAACCAATGTTGCTCTTTAATGAAACCGAGCCCGGATGGATAATGCTTAAAGCCGAAACCAATGATTACGAAACGCTGCTTGAATCCCTTGAAAGCTCCTGGAAAACAATTAATTCTGATTCTCCCTTTATTTTCAATTTTGTTGATAAGGAAGTAGAAAAATTATATGCTGAAGAAAAACGCTTAAGTAAAATCTCTGCGGTATTTACTTCTTTGGCAATTTTGATTAGTTGTTTGGGTCTGTTTGGCCTTGTTTCTTTTGTGGCAGAACAAAAGAAAAAGGAAATCGGGATTCGCAAAGTACTGGGCGCAAACATTCAAAATGTTTTACGCCTGCTAACAAAAGATTTTTTGATTTTGGTAAGCATCGCATTTCTAATTGCTTCTCCCCCCGCCTATTACATCATGCACCAATGGTTGCAAGATTTTCCTTCGAGAATAAACATCCAATGGTGGGTATTTTTTGTAGCCGGGGGTGTCGCATTAACTATAACAATATTGACCGTAAGCTTCCAGGCTATAAAAGCCGCCATTGCCAACCCGGTAAAAAGTTTACGAACGGAGTAGAAGTCCCAGCCAACTAACCTCGAAAGTAGAATTAAAACCATTCATCATGATTAGAAATTATTTTAAAATCGCCTGGCGTAGCCTTTGGAAAAACAAAATGACCTCATTTATCAGTTTATCAGGTCTGGTTCTGGGCATCACCTGTTTTATGATTATGGCTACTTATATTTTCAATGAGTTACGTTTTGACAGATTTAATGAAAAAGTAGATCGCATTGTTTACGTGAATTATAATTATCAATCTCCATCAGATGCGGAACCTACACATACTGCAAATACCCCTACCGCTGTGGTTCCTGTTGCCAAACGTAGCTTTTCTGAAGTAGAAAATGCGGCCAGAGTCTACAATTACGAAAACCGTGAAATACAGGTAGAAAATAAGAATTTTACTGAAAAAAATATGGTTCTGGCTGATAAGGCCCTGTTAGATATTTTTAGTTTCAATTTTATTGCCGGTGATCCACAAAAAGCTTTAGACAACCCGAATATGCTGGTAATTACACAAACCACTGCTCTTAAATACTTTGGCAAGGGAAAAGCGCTTAACCAAAACATTTTGATAAATGGTGAAATTTGGAAAGTTACTGGTATTATTGAAGATCACCCACCCTATTCTACCCTAAATTTTGACCTTGTAGGTTCTTACAGCTCCATAAGCAGATCAAAAACAGAGGTCTGGAATTCGGCAAACGATAGCTCTTTTTTGCTGTTAAAATCAGTAGATCAGCTTGAAGCTGTTCAGCAGAAATTCAATGCGTATATTAAGGAACAGTTTCCTACTGATTTTGAGGCAGGTTACAAGTTTTGGTTTGATTTGGTTCCGCTTACCAAATTACATCTTTCTTCCACAGCTTCCGGCAATTTGGTCACTTACCTCTATATTTTAGGTGTAATTGCCCTTTTATTGCTAATTATTGCATGTATCAATTTTACCAATTTAATGACGGCCAAATCTTCCGAACGCCTTCGCGAAATAGGTGTACGGAAAGTTTTTGGAGCTGAAAGAAAAAACCTAATCTTTCAGTTTTTAGCCGAATCGGCAATAGTCAGCTTTTTAGCAATGTGTATTGGCCTGGGGTTTGCTTATTTACTGGTCCCTGCATTTAATTCTGTTACTGGTTTGACTATTAGTATAACAAGTTGGAACCTTTCCTATTTTCTCATTACCTGTACTGTTTTATTCGTTTTTATCACACTTTTAGCTGGTATCTGGCCAGCTTTAGTACTTTCTGGGTTTAAACCGGTCGCCGCACTTAAAAATACCAGCAATACTATTGGGGGAACTTCGCTCTTGCGAAAAGGATTACTCGTTTTTCAATTTATGATCTCTATTGCCTTTATTATCGCCACGCTAATTGCAACGAAACAACTGGAATTTATACGAAAAACCGACACCGGGCTAGATCGTTCCAATATCGTGGTACTCAATACGAATACGATGAAAACTGAACAAATAGGTTCTTTTAAGGCAGCATTACTTAATAAGCCAAACCTAATAAATGTTACTGCTACCTCATATAGTCCGGTAGATATTAAGGGCGGGTACAGCATAAAGGTAGATGAAAAAATGGATGCCAATGGAATGTCCATAACAGCCGCCCCGGTAGATAAAGACTTTCTCACAACACTCGATATCAGGTTAATAGCAGGTCAAAACTTTACCGATACCGATGAAAAACGTGTAAAATTACCCGATGATCAACGCCAGTATGCATTTATGCTGAATAAAAAAGCCATTGAAGCAATAGGTTTTAGTCCGGAAGAAGCCATTGGTAAAGGCGTAAACCTTAACGGAAGGCAAGGAAGAATAAAAGGGGTTTTAGAAAATTTTAACTTTGCTTCCCTTCATGAACGTATTACGCCAGTTGTTCTGTTTACCGAATATGAATGGTTTGGTAAAATGTTGATCAAAACAAGCGGCAATACATCTGAAGCACTCGCAGCGATAGATCAAACCTGGAAAGAATTTTACCCTAATCGTTCTTTTGATTATCAGTTTTTAGATAGTGAATATAATGCACTTTATCAAACCGAACAACGTACCGCGACCATATTAAACATACTTTCTACCATTACTATTTTAGTTGCTTGTTTGGGACTTTTTGGTCTTGTTACTTTTACCGCTGCACAGCGAAAAAAAGAAATAGGCATACGCAAAGTATTGGGCGCTTCTACAGCATATCTCACTGCCCTACTCTCTTATGATTTTATAAAACTCGTAGCTCTGGCCATTGTAATAGCAATACCCCTCGCCTGGTATACAACCGATTTATGGTTACAGGATTTTGCCTATAAGATAAATACCCCATATGTATCCTATATCATTGCAGCTGCTGCAGCATTTGTAATTGCAGGAGTCACCGTAAGCTTCCAGGCCATAAAAGCCGCCATTGCCAACCCGGTAAAAAGTTTAAGGACCGAGTAATAATATTCAAACCTTACAGGTTTTAAATCCCAAACCGGAAGATTATAACATCGATCAAAAAACAATATTATGCTAAAAATTCATCTAAAAGCCGCGTGGCGAAATCTTTGGAAAGCCAGATTTTATAATGGTCTTAGCTTGTTGGGCTTATCCTTAGGCCTTACTGTTGCTATTTTTATTGCCGTCTGGATTAATTCAGAATTGAATTATAACAATATTGGGGATGCTGAAAATATTTTTCGGGTTTCCAGCAATTTTGGTACCGGCGAAAATAAACAAACCTGGGGCAGTTCGGTTGGGCCTGTAGCCTACTACGCGAAAAAGGAGGTGCCCGAAGTAAAAAATGCTGCCAGGGTTTCCGGGAACAACTGGTACAGGATTTTTTCAGGCGGGGGAAAAAATCTTGAAGCTACGGGGGCGGCTTTGGTTGACCCGGAATTCTTCAGCTTATTTGATATTCATTTTCTGAAGGGAGACAAAAACAAACCGTTTTCAGGCAATTCTTCCGTAATTATTACCAAAGCTGCAGCACATAAGTTTTTTGGCAGCATGGATGCTATCGGTAAAACAATTACTGCAGACTATAAGGAAACTTTTACCGTGGTTGGTATAGTTGAAAACATTCCGGATAACTCGAGCATTCAATATGAAATTTTCTTCCCGATTTCCATTGTAGCAGCAGAATATAACGGAGAAGGGTTTTGGGAATCTATGGATAGTGACTGGGGAAATTTCAATTTTGTTACTTATTTGAAACTTAACCAAAATGCTTCAGCAGCAAAAGTAGTGGAGAAATTAACCAAAATTCAAAAAGCAAAAGATCGAAATGCCCACCAGGAAGTGACCGATCCTTCCTATTATCTTCAGCCAATAAAAAATATGAACCTTTACAGTTATGGTGGCAATCCCAGAGGCATAAAAACGGTTCGTATTTTTGGTGTGGTGCTCATCCTTATTCTTTGTATTGCCTGCATTAATTATGTGAACTTAAATACGGCAAGGGCGATACAGCGGGCAAAGGAAGTAAGCCTTCGAAAACTGATTGGTGCCGAAAAAAAGCATTTGTTTTTCCAGTTTGTCACCGAATCTTTTATTTTCTTTCTAATTGCGACTGTTTTAGCCCTGGGACTGATTTTTCTGTTAGCTCCTTCTTTTAATTCAATTGCAGCAAAAAACATAGATTTTAGCCTTTTTGATGCCTATTTATGGAAACTCATTTTAGTGGTTTTTGCAATTACTTTAGTGGCCTCTTCCATTTACCCTGCGCTTCTTCTTTCTTCCTTTAAACCCCTGGAGGCCATAAAAGGAATGGCTGCACCGGGTGTAGGCGCCGGAAACTTCCGGAAAATCCTGGTTTGTATTCAATTTGTGTTTTCAGTGATTTTAATTATCAGCACCATTATTATTGGCAAGCAATTGTCTTACATAAAAAGTAAAAATCCGGGTTATGATCGTTCGCAGGTACTAACTTTTTCAATGACTTCTGAAATGACAGAGCACCGGGCGGCCGTTAAAAATGAAATCGGTAAAATTCCAGCTATTGAGGGGATTTCATTTTCTAATAATAACCTGGTAAAAAATGGATGGACAACCGGTGATACCGACTGGGAAAACAAGGATCCGCAAAGCGATATTATTGTTTCTCCATTAGGAGCCGATGAAAACTTTATTCCCCTTATGAAAATGGAGCTTGTGCAGGGAAGAAACTTTACGGGAAGAGCATTAGATTCTACCCGCTATATCCTGAACGAAGCTGCGGTACGTAAAACAGGTATACAGGATCCAATTGGCAAAAACTTTAAATTATGGGAGACTGAAGGAACTATAATTGGTGTGGTAAAAGATTTCAATTTTACTTCCATGAAGAATACTATTGCACCGGCCGTAATTTATTATGATCCTGAACCTTACAAAATTTATGTAAAAACAGCAGCAGGAAAAGCAGGCGAAAGTATTGCGGCTCTGGAGAATATCTGGAAAAATTATAATGAAGGCTATCCCTTTACTTATTCATTTTTAGATGAAGATTATGAAAGCTTATACCGGGCCGATTTAAGGACCGGTACACTATTTAATATATTTTCGATTTTGGCCATTTTTGTTTCCTGTTTAGGCTTATTCGGACTTACCACCTATACCGCAGAATTGAAAAAAAGGGAGATCGGGATTCGCAAAGTTTTAGGCGCCTCAATAGCTCAAATCACCAATTTACTTTCTAAAGATTTTTTGAAATTAATCTTTATTTCCAGCATTATCGCCATTCCGGTGGGATGGTACCTTATGCAATTCTGGTTACAGAATTTTGCCTATAAAACCAGCCTGGACTGGTGGATTTTTGCCGGTGCAGGTCTTCTAACTTTGGGAATCGCCTTAATCACAGTTAGTTTTCAATCTATTAAAGCCGCCTTACAAAATCCGGTTAAAAGTATAAGGACAGAATAAAAGCCCCCTAACACCCGAAGGGGGGAATTAAAAGATAAAATTATGATCAAAAAATATTTTAAAATCGCCTGGCGGAATATCATCAGGAATAAAGGCACATTTTCATTGAATATTATCGGCCTGGCTTTGGGTGTGGCTTCCTGCATTATGATTATGCTTTATGTTTCAGATGAGCTTAGCTACGATCGCTTTAATGAAAGGGCAGATCAGATTGTCCGGGTAGTTTTCAGGGCGAATGTAAACGGGGAGGAAATGAAAGAAGCCGTGGTGATGGCTCCGGTGGCTCAGACTTTAAAAAATGATCTTCCGGAAGTAATTAGTGCTACCCGTCTCGCCAATTCTTACAATAACCGACTTGAATATAATAATACGTATTACGGGCAGAGCAATCTAGGTTATGTTGATCCCAATTTTTTTGATGTTTTCACCTTACCAATTATTCACGGAAATAAAAATACACCACTGGACAAGCCAAATTCTGCAGTTATTTCTGAATCTTTAGCAGAGGGTATTTTCGGAAAAACAGATCCTGTTGGCAAAACCATTACGGTTACCAATCGCACTAAGAAGCTTTATGTTACTGGAGTGATGAAAGATATCCCTAAAAACTCACATTTTCATTTCGATCTTTTAGTCTCCACTTTAGGTTATCCGCAAGCAAAAAATACCAGTTGGATGGAGTCTGATTTTTTCACCTATCTGGTTTTGAAAAAAGGCAGCGATATTAACGAAGTTCAAGCGAAACTTCCCGCAATCAATAAAAAGTATATGGGTCCGCAGATGATGGATGCTATGGGGATGTCCTACGAAGAGTTTCAAAAAGAAAACAAATTGGGGCTTTTTCTACAGCCCTTGACCGATATCCACTTGTATTCCGATTTTTCTGATTCCACTACGCTCGAACAGGGAGGAGATATCAAATATGTTTATATTTTTAGTGCAGTGGCCATTTTTATGTTGGTGATCGCCTGCATTAATTTTATGAACCTCGCTACAGCTTCGGCTTCAAAAAGAGCTAAAGAAGTCGGGATTCGTAAAGTATTAGGTTCTAATAAAAAACAACTTATCAATCAGTTTTTAGCTGAAGCCTTTCTTTCAACACTTCTTGCCACTTCCCTGGCAATCCTGCTATTTGCTTTTACATTGCCGGCCTTCAATCAATTGGCGGGAAAAGAAATTTTATTTTCCTCCCTCTTAAAGCCGTTATATATTTTCTCATTATTAGCACTTCTTCTCCTGGTGACCATTTTTGCGGGAGCTTATCCGGCATTTTACCTTTCCTCCTTCAATCCGATAAATGCTTTAAAATCAAAGTTTTCGGGAAAGGAAAAAAATTTCGGAATCCGCGGAGGTCTCGTTGTATTTCAATTTGTGATTTCAGCTGGGCTCATACTCGCAACGCTGGTGGTTAAGGAACAGATGAATTATATTCAGAATAAAGATATTGGCTATGAAACAGATCAGTTACTGGTAGTTCGGAATACTTATTTATTAGGAAATAATGAGGACAATTTAATTGAAGATATCAAAAATGACCCACGTGTTGAAAATGTATCCCATTCTGCCTTTGTGCCTGCAGGAGAGAGTGATAATGAAGTGGGCGGAATCTTTATGAATGGGGAGTTCCAGCGCCGGATGTTCTTTTACAATGTTGATGAAAATTATATTCCCACCCTTGGAATGGAGTTGTTGCAGGGCCGGAATTTTTCCGAGGAATATGGAGCTGAAACCGATAAAGTGATTATTAATGAAAAGGCTGCACAAATTTTAGGTTTTGGAGAAGATCCAATAGAAAAGACTTTTGAGCGCGACACTCATGATGGCCTTAAAAATATGACCATTATCGGCATGGTGAAAAATTTTAATTTCAAATCACTGCATCAGGAAGTCGAACCATTAATTCTGAAGAAAAATCCCTACGGCGGAATAATTATCAGGTCGAAAACGGCCGATATGTCAGGAATTATCAAGAACCTCACCAATAAATGGAATAATTTAAATCCAAAAGAAGCCTTAAACTATAGTATCCTGGATGATTCTTTGAATCATACTTATTTAAAGGAGCGAAAAATGGCAGTTATTTTAACGCTATTTGCCATTCTTACCATTATTGTTGCCTGTCTCGGGCTGTTTGGATTAGTAACTTTTACAGCGGAACAACGGTTTAAAGAAATTGGAATAAGAAAAGTTCTGGGTTCCTCAGCCGCTCAAATCGTGGCCCTGCTTTCAAAAGACTTTATCAAACTTGTGGCAGCTTCCTTTTTGATCGCGTTTCCTTTAAGCTATTATTTAATGAACATATGGCTTCAGGAATTTGCATATCGCATCCAGATTCACTGGTGGTTATTTTTGATGGCGGCAATCATTACTCTTGGTATTGCCTTTTTTACCATTGGAATTAAAAGTTTTAGAGCAGCCAGCGCCAATCCAATTAAGAATTTAAGAACTGAATAAAACCAACTAATATGCTAAAACTAAACCATACCTATAAATGGGTGAATTCCGGCGGAAGAAGAATTTTTCTGCTAAACGATTTAAGTGTAAATATTGAACAGGGGGAATTTCTTTCTGTCATGGGGCCTTCCGGATCGGGAAAATCAACCTTGCTTAATGTGATTGCCATGTTAGATGATTTTAACGAAGGGGAATATTATTTTGAAAACGAAGCCATCCATGAACTTAAGCCGAAGAAAAGAACAGCCATTTTTAATGAAAATATCGGGTTTATTTTTCAGGCCTATCACCTCCTGGACGATCTTACCGTGTACGAAAATATCGAGACTCCCCTACTTTACAAAAAAGTAAAAAGTTCAGAAAGAAAAGCGCTTGTTGCCGATATTCTAGACCGCTTTAATATCGTAGGCAAAAAAGATCTCTTTCCACATCAGCTTAGCGGGGGGCAGCAGCAATTGGTAGGTATTGCCCGGGCGCTCATCATTAAACCTAAATTAATCCTGGCAGATGAACCTACCGGGAACCTAAACTCCAAACAAAGCGACGAGATTATGCAGCTGTTTAAAGAATTAAATGAAGAAGGAGTCACCATTATCCAGGCCACTCATTCTGAAAGCAATGCAGCCTACGGTTCCAGGATCATTCACCTATTGGATGGAAGTGTCAAACATCATTAAAAATCATCATTTTGAGTAAATTCATCATTATCATCACCATCTTTTTCTCCGGTATTTTAAAAGCCCAGGATCAAAACTTAAGTTTAAACGAGTGTATCAAAATTGCTTTAGAGGAAAATATAAGCCTGAAGAGGTCCAATCTTAATGCAGAAACTTCTAAAATTTTTCTCAGGCAGTCAAAATCAGCTTTACTTCCAGGTATCAATGCTAATTATAATTTGGGTATTAATAATGGCCGGAGTATAGATCCTTACACCAATGATTATATAGACCAGCAGCTGAAGTTCAGCAACGCCGGAATTGATTTGAGCAGTCAGCTTTTTAAAGGCTTTGAACTTTTAAATTCCATCCAGCGGGACCGGTATAATTGGAAAGCCTCACAAGCGGAAGCAGAAGAGGCAAAGCAGCAACTTATTTTGCAGGTGACACTGGCCTATTTTCAGGTGTTGAACAACCGCGACCTGGTGGAACTTTCACAACTAAGAATGAAGGCCACTAAAGACCAAATGCAACGCCTGGAAAATTTATATGCAGAAGGGGAAGGAAATCCTGCAGACTTTACTGACATCCAGGGACAAATAAATGCCGACGCGGCTAGTTTACTGGAAGCACAAAATGCCCTCTTAAGTGCCAAACTTGAACTTGCAAACCTGTTGAACCGGGATGAGGATTTCCAGGTAAACAATCTTACATCAGATTCCGTGACACCATATGTGTTGTCTGTGGAGGAAGTTTATACACAAGCCCTGGAGAATTTTCCTGGATTTGAAGCAGACCAGCTACGTATTGATGCTGCTGAAGAAAATGTGGCTGTGGCAAAATCGCTGTACATCCCTGAAATTTCCCTATTCGCCCAGGTAAACAGTAATTATTCCAGCGTTGCCAGGATATATAATGAAAATGGCACAGAAGTTATTCAAACCGGGCAATTTATAATGGTAGGAGAAAATAATTACCCCGTCCAAACTAACCAGGCATTGTTTGCAGAAGAAAAAATCTCCTATTTGGATCAACTAAACAACAACCTGAATTCTGTAGTGGGCCTTTCGGTATCTATCCCGATATTTAATGGATTTCGAGCTAAACAACAGGTAGACCTAAGAAAGATTGAACTGGAGGATTCCCGGCTGGAACTGGAGGCAACCAAAAATGACCTGGAACAGGAAATAAAGCTCGCCTACAACCAGATGCAAACTGCCTATAAAAATTACTTTATCCTGAAAGACCAGGTTCAGGCTTATAATGAATCTTACCGGGTGAACGAGATAAGGTTCAGAAGCGGGGTTTCCAACTTTGTGGAGTATATCATCAGCAAGAACAACCTGGACCGTGCAAAAATTAACCTTACCAACAGCCTTTATGAATATATTATTCGGAGAAAAATTTTAGATTATTACAGTGCAAAAAATAATTCTCTAAATTTCACCTCATAAACTGAAGATGATAAAGGTACGGAGCAAACACAGGTAAATAATTTAGAGATATTTCCATTTAGTTTTTAAAATTCCCTGGATCCAGGTATGGTATTAGGGATTGATAATAAAAAAACATAGAGCCAATAGCCAGTTGCCTATAATTTTCGATTAATAGGTGATATTGCCCTGGACCATTTTTGTAATCAGGTTATTGAATATTGTAGCTTTACTTTGGGATCGGGTTGATCCTAAAACAGAATTCGTTAAAATACCTGTTCAGGTTTTTATCACTTACCCAGGAATAAGTTGTCCTTATCCAGGATTTTACCTGGCGTATCATTGTATGGATTGCCTTAAAATTCAATCCTTTATTGCTTTCTATCTGGGTAATGTTGAATGCTTTGCCTATAGGTCTATAACCTCTCCATTTATCAGTGGTTACCTTAGCTTCACGGCTTATATGGTTGACAAAAATGTACTGAAGGGACTGAGCTGAAAAATCATCAATTTCCATAGTGTACATCCGCTTTACCTTGCCTTCTTCGGTCAATTGAACAGCCGTGACTGCTTTCTTTTTCTTGCCGTCATAACTTCTTCCTATTTTTCCCTCCATCCCTGCCGCCCAGAACAAATTCATCTACGTGAACATCGCCATCCATAGGGTCATTTCCGTTGGAAGCCATAGCCTCCCTGACTTTCAACATAAATAGTCTCAACGTTTTTTCCGTAACTCCATAGCTCACAGACATATAACTTGCAGATAAACTTTTGGTTGTCGTAGCCATCTCAAAACAAATGAAACGCCAAGATTTTGGCAATGTGCGGATTTATGAACTTTTATTTGATTATCCGTAATTATTGATTTCCCTCATACTTGTACTCTATAATACAACCTGTACAATTAGTATCTTGTGGATTTTCTTTGGAAGGTCCAGAACTTGCTTTACTATTATCGGTAGAAAGATAAATTTTCTTACCATCGGTACTAATGGCTACATCGCGGTATCTTACTTCCGCTTCAAAGTAGTTGGTTTCTTCTTTTTCGACTTTCAAGTCGGTTCCAATTTGTAGCCGTACGAGTTTCCCTTCTTTTAAAGATGGGATAAGAAGCGAATTTTGCCAGCCTGGAATAGCATCTGCCGTATAAATAGCCAGGCTACTGGGTGCCAATGCAGAAGTTTCTGGAACATATGGCGCATCCTTAAAACTTTTACTAAAAACCGTTTCCAGCATTTCTGCAGATATTACCTTAAATACTTTTTCCGGCTCCTGGAAAGTGTCTCCAAATTGTGCTGCGCTGCGTTCTTCATTTATTGTAGGCAAGGTGGTATGCCATGGCAATGGCAGGTTCTTATTATCGCTTACAGCACCGGCAAAACTATTATAATTGTTATCGTTATAGCCAATGATATTTGGATGTCCATAATTTTTCCCCTTTATAATGAGATTTAGTTCATCATCTCCATAGGGACCATGCTCTGAAGCATATAAAAATTCTTTCCGGCCAATTTCGGCAAAAGCGATCCCCTGCGCGTTTCTATGACCGTAGGTCCAAACAGCGTTTTGTTTTTCTTGCTCGTTAAAAGGATTATCATTGGGAATCCAGCGATTGTAATCGCCCGCGTCGTTATCTGGTTCTAAATGAAACCGAAGGACTTTACCGGAATAATGTTCTTTATCCTGGGCATAATTAGGCTGCCCGGCATTACTATATTGTCCTGCGCCCCCATCCCCCACGGTTAGATACAAAAAATATTTGCCCGCTAGTTTTCCTACGGCAAGCCTGCCAGAATTATGGTCATTACTTTGTGGTAAAGTATCGCATATAACCATGGGATTCTCCAGTTTTTCTGATTGGGAATTATATTGATATCTTACTAATTTCCCGGTATACTTCGCACCGCCCAGGCTGTTTACCGAATTTAAATGAGCTACGTAACAGAGGTAAACGAATTTTTTATTGTGCTGAAATTCCGGATGCAGCGCCAATCCCATTAAACCTCCCTGCGGCCAGGGTGCTTTTGGCTCTTTAAGAGTATCAAAACGTGCAAATTTTCTTTCGTTTGAAAGATCCAGCAGCAAGGTACTTTTTCCTGTTTCCGGATTAATTTTTTTAACCAGATAGCTCTTAGACTCGGTTACCCACAAATTACTATCCGGCCCAAAGGTAACTTCCCAGGGATCGTCTAAATCCTGGATCACAATACGTCGCTTAAAATCTTTAGTATGTACCTGCGCGAGTACATTACCTGTCACAAAAATTAAAAAAGCTATAAATATTCTATGCATTTCATGGAAATTAAATGTATGAAAATAACAATTTTATTACTTAACTCGCTGTTAAGAAGATAATAAAGATGATAATCCCAAAACAAATCAAAAATACTTTACGAACACCAAATTTAACTTTATGAAAAAGGGTATTTGCCGTGGCAGATTCAGTATGGAGACAAATATTGCACTGCCTGGAAAAATCCTTGCGCACCTGGTAAGCATTGTGATTACATCTTGTACATTTGAAGCTAAATTTGGACTTGATTGAAGCAAGGTATTTGTTTACAATCCTCGTAGGTTTTGAACCGATCAGAGAACTCCAGAAGATTTTGACCCTTAAAAAAATCCATAATTTTTAAATTACTGGTAATCTGGATACGTATTTAAATACTCACCTCTAAAAAACCATTACGTTTCACAATCAAGTTTTAATTTTCGTTAATTTTCATTGGGTAATAGTTTTAAACCAGTTTTTTACAAAATAAGATGGATTGAAGGGCATTAAAAAATAAAAGTATATGACTGC
>NZ_JAVRHK010000026.1:0-28256 GCF_031846585.1 Autumnicola musiva | reverse complement strand
CTAGGTTTTATCTAAGAACCGGAGCTAAAAGACTGAAAATGGCATTTTTATGACCCAAACTTTTTTCACTTAAATTTAGTAATCCAGCTCTACCGACAGGGCGCGGGGCCAGATTTGCCAATTATCCGCTTCTCCTTAGTATATATAGTATCAGCTGCTATTAATAAGAAGCTTTAGTTCTGTGCTAGTAATAGTGTTTTTACCCTTCCGTCTTTATCAGCGCTCGCTGATAAAGCCACTTTCCCTTAAAAAAGGAAGGAGCCAAACATGAAAGATGATGAATTATACTTTTTAGCATTTTCCATTTCCACTCTTTTGCGTTAGGGATAGCAGCGGCATCCTTATAGCGGAATAGGGGGTCCTGAATTTGGTGTTATCCACACTCCTTAAATATATACCATACTTCCAGCTTCCTCCAAAACCGCTATAAGATACAGCGAATAGCCCGACCCCGACCTTTGAAGGAGGGGAAACGCCAATATCCTACATTTTCTACATAGAGTATATTGCGCAACCAAGTTCAACCGCTTATCTTTGCTCTTCTAAATTGAAAAACAAGACATGATTAAGGTTACTTTGCCTGATGGCAGTATTAAGGAATTTGAAAAGGGCTCTACTCCCATGGACGTTGCTAACAGCATTAGTGCTGGGCTGGCCAGAAATGTAATTTCGGCTAAATTTAATGATAAAATTGTAGAAACTGACACACCTTTGATCACCGATGGCTCACTTACCTTATATACATGGAATGACGAGGAAGGGAAGAAAGCCTTCTGGCACTCTACTTCCCACGTGATGGCGCAGGCGATAGAACAACTGTATCCAGGTGCTAAACTCACCATAGGTCCGGCGATTGAAAATGGCTTTTATTATGATGTGGATTTTGGGGAGCATAAAATCTCGGAAAATGATTTTGGAAAAATAGAAACCAAAATGCTGGAAATTGCCCGCGGAAAACATGACTTTAAAATGCGTGAAGTTTCCAAGGCCGATGCTCTAGACTATTATAAGAAGCAAAACAATCCGTTTAAGGTGGAATTAATCGAAAAACTGGAAGACGGAACTATTACCTTTTGCGATCACGACACTTTTACCGACTTATGCCGCGGAGGCCATATCCCCAATACCGGAATTATAAAGGCGGTAAAATTAATGAGTGCCGCCGGTGCATACTGGCGCGGTGATGAGAAAAATCCGCAGCTTACCAGGGTTTATGGAACTTCTTTTCCAAAACAGAAAGAACTTAAAGAGTATCTGGAATTACTGGAGGAGGCAAAAAAACGGGATCACAGAAAGCTGGGAAGGGAACTTGAACTTTTCACTTTTTCCCACAAGGTGGGACAGGGTTTGCCATTATGGCTGCCAAAAGGAGCCGCTTTACGTGAACGCCTTGAAAATTTCCTTAAAAAGGCTCAGAAAACCGCAGGTTACGAGATGGTTGTTAGTCCGCATATTGGGCAGAAAGAACTATATGTAACTTCAGGGCACTACGCAAAATATGGAGAAGACAGTTTTCAGCCAATAAAGACTCCTAATGAAGGGGAAGAATTCCTGCTGAAACCAATGAACTGTCCGCACCATTGCGAAATATATAATGCCACCGCCTGGAGTTATCGGGATTTACCAAAACGTTTTGCGGAATTTGGCACTGTTTACCGCTATGAACAAAGCGGGGAATTACATGGTCTTACTCGCGTAAGAGGCTTCACCCAGGATGATGCTCATATTTTCTGTACTCCGGATCAACTGGATGAAGAATTTAAAAAAGTAATTGATCTTACCTTATATGTATTCGATTCTTTAGGTTTTGAAAACTTCACTGCCCAGGTCTCCCTTAGAGATCCTGAAAACAAACAAAAGTATATAGGAGGTGATGAAGTTTGGGATAAAGCTGAAAATGCCATAATTGCCGCGGCTGAGGAAAAACGGCTTAATTATGTTGTGGAAACCGGTGAGGCTGCGTTTTACGGCCCAAAACTGGACTTTATGGTAAAAGATGCTCTTGGCAGAAACTGGCAACTTGGCACTATTCAGGTAGATTATAACCTGCCGGAACGTTTTGACCTGACATATAAAGGAAGCGATAATGAAAGTCATCGCCCTGTTATGATTCACCGTGCTCCTTTTGGGAGTATGGAGCGATTTGTTGCCATCCTGCTGGAACATACAGGGGGGAATTTCCCGCTTTGGCTAATGCCGGAGCAGGCTATTATTCTCTCCCTCAGTGAGAAATATGAAAATTACTCCCAAAAAGTTTTAACTTTACTGGAAAATAACGAAATTCGCGCTCGTATAGATAACCGGAGTGAAACGATAGGAAAGAAAATTCGCGAAGCTGAAGTAAATAAATTTCCTTTTATGCTGATTGTTGGAGAACAGGAGGCAAATGATGGTACGATTTCTGTACGAAAAAGAGGGGAAGGTGACATAGGCACAATGCCGGTTGAAACTTTTGCCGAAACTATAAATAACGAGATAAAAAAGACGCTTAAAGCGTTTAAAGTTTAACTAAAATTGATTAGCCATAGCAATACGAAGAAAAAAATCGAAGAGGCCCAGTACGAGAAGGAAGGAAGACGAACACAAAATCAACCAGAAAATCCGAGCTGAAAAAGTGAGGCTTGTTGGGGATAATGTGGAAATGGACGTATATCCCATCAAAGAAGCCTTAGCAATCGCTGAAGAATTAGGATTGGATTTGGTGGAAATATCACCAAATGCCGAACCTCCTGTTGTAAAGGCGATGGACTACAAAAAGTTTCTTTATGAACAGAAGAAACGTGAGAAGGCAATGAAAGCCAAGGCCAGTAAGGTTGTAGTAAAAGAAATTCGATTCGGACCGAATACCGATGACCATGATTATGAATTTAAGAAGCGTAATGCTGAAAAATTCTTAAAGGATGGTGCTAAGTTGAAAGCGTTTGTATTTTTTAAAGGACGTTCCATAGTTTTTAAGGATAAAGGGGAAATCTTATTATTGAGATTAGCCACAGATCTTGAGGAACATGGAAAGGTTGAGCAAATGCCGAAACTGGAAGGTAAGCGTATGACCATGTTTATGGCCCCTACCAAAAAAGCAAAATAAGCCTTAGCAGGTATTTCTCCCCCGGAATTTTTGGAAAAGAGATTCCACCTCACCAAAGGAGGTAAAAGAAGGAATATTTGCAGCTTGATAGAATAAGAGAGTTAATTATAAAAGAAGGACAGCATGCCTAAAATGAAAACAAAATCCAGTGCCAAAAAGCGTTTTAAGCTTACAGGTACCGGTAAAATTAAGAGAAAGCACGCGTTTAAAAGCCACATTCTAACAAAGAAGTCTAAAAAACGTAAGCTAGCCCTTACTCACAGTACGTTGGTACATGATGCAGATAAGGACAATGTTAAACTTCAATTACGTTTAAAGTAAGCTGAAGCTCTTAACGGTTTAAACAATTAATAAACCCTGGAGTTGGGCAACACTTCGACTGCGCTCAGTGTGACAGTTTGAAGTTTAAATTAAAAGTGCCGGTTACCGGCCGCCTGCTACAAAAACAATTTAAATATGCCAAGATCAGTAAATTCAGTTGCCAAGAGAGCCAGAAGAAAAAAGGTTCTTAAGCAAGCAAAAGGCTACTTTGGACGTCGTAAAAACGTTTGGACAGTAGCTAAAAATGCGGTTGATAAAGCTATGCTTTATGCATACAGAGACCGCAAAACCAAGAAGCGTAATTTCCGCTCATTGTGGATTATGCGTATTAATGCAGCTGCCCGTCAGCAAGGAATGTCTTATTCCCAGTTTATGGGGAAGGTAAAAGCCGGTGGAATAGGCCTTAACCGAAAGGTTTTAGCCGATTTGGCCATGAACCATCCGCAGGCGTTTAAAGCCATTGTTGACAAAGTAAAATAAATACAAACAAATTAAACTCTCTTATATTAAAATCCGGTTCTTTGCAGAACCGGATTTTTTTTGCCCCACTCCATAAATGATTCTTCTAAAGGCTTCGAGATAAGACCAAAATTAAACATTTTTTCTTCAAAATTATTTGTAGATGCTACGGAAGCGGATAAACTAAAACACTATTATCCTACCCGTATTCTTCAATTTTTAAATATTACCTGCTCCATTTTTTATGCTATGATTCTGGGCAAATAGCTCATGTAGTAACAGCCACCTGATTTAAAATTTACCACATATATCTTTCAGCAGCAGGGTCTTCAGCACTTTTTTCTAATAACCAAAAGCGTATTTAATTCATTCCGGGTTTTGCGGAATTTGATAGCTAAAGAAAATTGATAAATCCATCAGCCGTTTCAGCATTACTTATCTAAATAAGAGTACTTTTCCTAAACATTTTTACCTGAAACCTGCTTTCCTGAAGATAACAGCGCAATATTACGCGCACCTTTTTGAGCTGAGAAAGAAGCCATAGTACAGGTAACCAATATCATTAAAATAGTTCCATTAAGCACATTCTCATCTAAAAGCCGCACAGGCTCTCCATTTTTTCCAGTACCCAGAATTATATTATAGCCAATAACCACAGCCGCCAGTGTCGCAGCAGCCTGGGCATTACTCAATCCAAAAATAATCCTTCGCTCATCTACAGAAAATTTAAATGATTTTTGCGTTAACCAGGCCGCCAGAAATTTAGCTCCAGTGGCTACTGTAATCATCACTGCAGCTACTTTAAAGGTTTCAATATCTTTAAAAAATACCTTGTAATTTATTAACATTCCTATTCCAATCAGGAAAGAAGGAATAAAGATGGCGTTGCCCACAAACTCTATCCTGTTCATTAAAGGAGAGGTTCGGGAAATAAGCCTGTTCAGGGAAATACCGGCAAGAAAAGCGCCTATTATTCCTTCTATCCCGGCAAGTTCAGCCAGGAAGGCCCCCAGAAAAACACTGGCCAGCACAAAAATATATTGCGATACACTATCCTCCCATCTTTCAAGAAACCACCGGCCAACCACAGGAAAGATAAAAAGAACTATAAATCCAAAAACAAGTGTAGAGAATCCTAACCGAAGCCAGAAAAAAATATTTACTTCTCCTTTTGTAAGTCCTACTATAACGGCCAAAATCAGCAAGGCCAGAATATCGGTTACCATAGTTCCTCCCACGCTAATATTCACAGCGCGATTTCCTGTTATACCCGCTTTCCGGATAATTGGATACGTAATTAAAGTATGTGATGCAAACATGCTCGCCAAAAGAACGGACGTGATCATGGAGAAATTTAGCAGGTAAAATCCGGCGCAAATACCAAGAAGCATGGGTATTGCAAAAGTATAAAATCCGAAAATGAGGCTTTTAGTTCGGTTTCTTTTAAAATCCTCAAGATCTATTTCCAGCCCTGCCAGGAACATAATATAAAGTAAACCTGCTGTTCCCGAAAGGATAATGCCGCTATCCCGCTCCATTAGATTAAAACCATTTGGGCCAATCACTGCTCCGGCTATGATAAGCCCCAAAAGGTGAGGGACTTTTATTTTGTTCATCAGGATCGGGATAAACAAAATGATAAAGAGAATGATTAAAAACTTAGCTACCGGATTGGTTACAGGGAGTTCTCCAGCCAAAAACCAGGAAATCATGGATTTTTCATAAATAAAATATTATTCTCCCCATGCGCTAAGCACGAGTTTTCTTGAGCCACCGCTATCGCGATGTTCACAAAGGTAAATCCCCTGCCAGGTACCCAGGTTCAGTTTTCCATTTGTCACAGGAATTTGTAATGAAGTTCCCATAAGCGAAGCTTTTATATGTGCGGGCATGTCGTCTGCCCCTTCAAGGGTATGCTTGTAGTATGGTTGCTTTTCAGGAACCATTTTATTGATATGGCTCTCAAAATCTTCCCGTACGGTAGGATCAGCATTTTCATTAATGGTAAGTCCTGCGGAAGTATGCTGAATAAATACCTGCAACATACCTTTCTTTATTTCTGAAATTTCAGAAAACTCACTCATAATTTCATCAGTAACCAGATGGAAACCTCTTCGTTTTGCACTTAGCTTTATTTCCTTCTGCAAAAATTTGGTCATGATTTCGCTTTTTTAATTTTAGGAAAAGTTAAGTAACTAAAATGATATCCTAAACAGGAGACTCCTAAATCCTTCTGAAAATTTTAAAGGTTGTAACATGATACTGCATTGCCACCAAAAATCTTGTTTTTAACAGAGGTAGATTCAGCAGAAAGATATTCTTCAATAACCTCTATGTTATCAGCATAATTTCCACCGGAAAGCGAAACCGGCCAGTCCGACCCAAACATAAGCTTATCTTCAGAAAAGTTTTCAAAAACAAAGTCCAGAAAAGGAGAAAATGTCTGCAAATTCCAATCCTTCTCCCCTGCGGCACTCAATAATCCTGAAAATTTACAATACACATTTTTATGCTGAGCCAAGGATTTAATTCCGTTTCTCCATTGTGCAGAAGGTTTTTGAAAAATCTCAGGTTTTGCCATATGGTTCAGCACAAACTTCTGATTGGGAAAATTGTTAACCAGTTCCACCGCAGCTTTAAGCTGGTACGGAAATACCAGAATTTCATAAACAAGATCGAAATTGGCCAATTTTGAGATTCCATTGTGAAATTGGGCATTAAGCATAAATTTTCCAAACTCGTCATAGACGGTGTGTCGAATTCCTTTAAAGTGAGTATTTCGGGAGTGTTTAGTAAGTACATCTTCCACGTTTTCAGCAGTTAAATCCAGCCACCCGATAACACCTTTTATAAAATCATGTTTAGCGGCAAGGGCAAGCAGAAAGTTTGTTTCATCCTCCGACTGATCTGCCTGCACCGCTATGCAACCATCAAATTGGTGCTTATCAAGCAGGGGTTTTAAATCTTGTGGTGCAAAATCTTTCTGAATAGATTTATCTTCAATCCAACTGTATTTTTCGGGATTGTAGTTCCAGAAATGCTGATGTGCATCAATGCGCATAATTATCAGGTTTTTTGCTTCTTCTTTCGGGCGGCAGGAAAAAGGACGTTATTCAGGATAAGCCGGTAACCCGGCGAATTTGGATGTAGTTCCAGTTCTGTTTTTGGATCTCCCACCCTGTGTGTATAATCTTCAGGATCATGACCACCATAAAATGTAAAAAATCCCTTGCCTTTTATCCCGTGGATATAACGGGCTTCCCCATTGAGTTTGCTCTCCCCCATCACCAGGACGTTCGCCTTGATATTTTCGGGATTGAAAGAAGTTGTTTGTCCCATAAATCCTTTTACAAGACTTGTATGATTTTGGGTAAGCATTGTTGGCACCACATCCCATTTTGCCGAAAAATCCATTAGAGTAAAATAATCACTCTCTGCCTGAATTTGTCTTTTTTGAGTCATGTCTATGGAAGAAAATTCATAAACCATTGGATTTCTTTCCAGGATAAAATCGGTAAAAGCAAACGTACTGTTATAGTCGATTTTCGCCTGATAGCCGGGCTCACTGGGATCTCCATCAAACATAGCCTCAGCAATATCTACGCCTTCTGCAGAAAGGGCAATATCAAAACTATCTGTGGCGCTGCACATGGCAAACATAAAGCCGCCTCCCACAACATAGTCTCTGATTTTAAGGGCTACTGCAAGTTTTTCTTTTGAAACTTTATCATAACCCAATTCTGTAGCCAAAGCTTCGGCGTGTTTTTTATCTTCAATATACCATGGTGTGGTACGGAATGCGCGATAAAATTTGCCGTACTGGCCGGTAAAATCTTCATGATGCAAATGCAGCCAGTCATATTCCACCAAGGCATCGTTTAATACTTCTCTATCATAAATCGTTTCATATGGAATCTCAGCGTAAGTTAGTACCATAGTTACCGCATCGTCCCACGGCTTATTGCCCTGTGGAGAATAAACGGCAATTTTCGGAGCTTTTTCCAATTCAACAGTTTCCATATTCTGCGAAGGACTGCTTATTTCTTCCAGAACCTGTTCGGTTTTACTATCACTTATAATTTCAAAAGAAACTCCCCGAATCTGGCATTCCCGCCGCAAAGCTTCAGTATCTGAAATTAAAAACGAACCTCCGCGATAATTAAGAAGCCATCGTACTTTTAGATTATTAACTAAGGAATAATAAGTAATCCCGTAGGCTTTTAGGTGATCGCCCTGGGATTCATCATCCATAGGAATAAGAATATGAGATGCAAATCCCGAATATGTGAAACACAGTAATAAAAAAACCGTCAGGTATTTCTTCAATACTGAAGAAATACCGACGGGATGATTATTAAAATTATATATTTTCTTCGGAAAATTAAAAAGGCACGTCGCTGTCGTCATCATTAAAATCGTCATTCATGGAACTGCCAAAAGCCTCATCTGCACTTGGATTTGGCAAATTCTGATTATCTCCAAAATTGTTCTCATCATCTCCGCCACTGTTCATTTTAGAATGAAATTCAAACGGAGAATCAAACTCTTCCAAGTTATCAAATTTACCAAGATGTCCAATAAATTTCAATCTTATGTTTTCCAGCCCGCCATTACGGTGTTTAGCCACAATAAATTCAGCCTGCCCATCTGTAGGGGTACGCTCTTCATCATCCCATTCATCAATTTTATAATATTCGGGACGGTAGATAAAAGACACAATATCGGCATCCTGCTCAATTGCCCCGGATTCCCTAAGATCAGATAACAGGGGCCTTTTACTTCCGCCGCGGGTTTCCACAGCACGGGAAAGCTGTGACAGTGCGATTACCGGCACATTAAGTTCTTTAGCCAGGGCTTTCAAATTTCTTGAAATTGTGGAAATTTCCTGTTCCCTGTTTCCGCCTTTTTGACCACCTCCGGCAGTCATCAGCTGCAAATAGTCAATAACAATTAATTTAATTCCATTGGTTGAAGCCAATCGTCTTGCTTTGGCCCTAAGGTCGAAAATTGACAAAGAAGGAGTATCATCAATAAAAAGTGGTGCTTTTTCCAGATCTTTTACCTTCACGTTTAGTTGCTCCCACTCATGTTTTTCCAAATTTCCCGTTCTCAGTTTTTCTGAAGACAAACCGGTTTCAGAAGAAATTAAACGGGTAATTAATTGTACCGAAGACATCTCCAGAGAGAAGAATGCCACAGGTAAATTTTGTCCCACCGCAATATTTCTGGCCATAGAGAGCGTTAATGCGGTTTTACCCATACCGGGACGTGCCGCCACGATGATTAAGTCACTGGGTTGCCAGCCGGAGGTTAATTTATCCAGCCTCTCAAATCCTGAAGGCACTCCACTTAAACCTTCTTTATTAGAGATTTCCTGAATACGGTTCTTTGCCTGGATAACGAGACTCTGGGCAGTTTCGGTTGATTTTTTAATATTCCCCTGGGTAACCTCATAAAGTTTAGCTTCGGCCTGATCAAGCAAATCAAAAACATCTGTAGATTCATCGTAAGAATCTTCAATAATTTCGTTTGAAATTTTAATGAGGCTGCGCTGAATATATTTCTGAAGAATAATACGGGCATGAAACTCTATATGTGCTGAAGAAGATACTTTCTGGGTAAGCTGAATGAGGTAATAATCCCCTCCGGCTTTTTCAAAATTACCATCTTTTTTGAGTTGATTAGAGACTGTTAATAAGTCAATTGCCTCGGTATTTTCGAACAGCTTATGAATGGCTTCAAAAATAAGCTTATGACCCGATTTATAAAATGCGTCAGCATTAAGGATATCAATAATTTCATCTACCCCTTTTTTATCAATCATCATAGCCCCCAACACAACTTCTTCTAAATCAACAGCTTGCGGTGGAAGTTTTCCTTTTTCTAAATTAATTACATTGCTTTGCTTATAACCAAAACTTTGTGGGGCGGTGATTTTTTCCATGTTACGAAAGTAAAGAATTTGCTAAGATGACTATAATTATTCGCACCTAAGTTAGTCCACCGGTAATTAACAATTGACCTGTTGAAAACTTATTTTTTTTGTTCATAGAGATAAAAAAATCCGAAACCTCAGCTTCGGATTGATTTAAATATACGGTATAGAAAAGAACTAGCCTTTAAAGACTCCCATGGCTAAATATTTATTCATTCTTTTTTCCACAAGATCTGCTGGTGATAAGTTTTTAAACTCATCGTAAGCATCAGAAATCGTTTTTTTTACAGTAACAAAAATTTCCTGCTTGTTGCTATGAGCTCCACCTACAGGTTCCTTCACTATTTCATCAATAAGCTTTTGTTTCTTCATATCCCTGGCAGTAAGCTTGAGCGCATCTGCAGCAGTTTCTTTGTATTCCCAGCTTCTCCATAATATAGAAGAACAGGATTCCGGCGAAATTACCGAGTACCATGTATTTTCCAACATCAATACTTTATCTCCAACCCCAATACCCAAGGCTCCGCCACTGGCTCCTTCTCCAATAATTACTACAATTATGGGTACTTTAAGACGGGTCATTTCCAGAATATTGCGCGCAATGGCTTCTCCCTGCCCCCGTTCTTCGGCTTCCAGTCCCGGATAAGCTCCCGGAGTATCTACAAAACATACAACGGGAACGTTAAATTTTTCAGCAGATTTCATTAAGCGAAGGGCTTTGCGGTATCCTTCCGGATTGGCCATTCCAAAGTTCCTGTACTGCCTGGTCTTGGTATTGTATCCTTTTTGCTGACCAATAAACATAAAGCTCTGTTCATCTATTTTGCCAAGTCCACCAATCATGGCTTTATCATCTTTCACATTCCTGTCACCGTGAAGCTCCAGAAATGTATCACCACAGATTGCTTTAATATAATCTAAGGTGTACGGCCTGTTAGGATGCCTGGATAACTGAACACGCTGCCATGCGGTTAGATTTTTATAAATTTCTTTTCGGGTTTCCCTGAGTTTTTTTTCAATCTGCCTGCAAGTTGCAGTAACATCTACATCACTCTCTTCCCCTATGACACAAGCCTTTCGGTATTGTTCTTCTAACTCTTTAATGGGTAATTCAAAATCTAAATATTCCATAAGAATTATGGTGTTTTTTTATTAGCCTACAAATATAGCAAACTTTAAAAGGAAGATTTCCTGTTTTTCTTTAATTTTTAACCTCAGGGTTAAGCCTATCTTTTGGAGGTAAACAGCAGGTAGACCGCCAAAATACCAAATACTATGTTAGGGAACCAGACCGCCAGTAACGGAGAAAATGTTGACTGTTCTGCCATGGTACCAAAAACTTTATCAAAAAATATAAATATAAAGGCCAGGCTTATACCTAATGCGAGGTTAACTCCCATTCCTCCCCTTCGTTTTTTTGAAGAAACCGCCACAGCAATAATTGTTAATATAAAAGCTGAAACCGGTAAACTCCATCTTTTATACGCCACCACCAGATAGCGGTTAATATTCCCCGAACCACGCCTGCGTTCGGTTTCTATAAAATCGTTGAGTTCAGAATAATTTAAAGTTTCGGCGATATAGGACTCAGGAGTAAGCTCGTCAAACTCGAAGGGCAGAATGGTGTCCAATTTTCGCGCCGTAAAAATCTGGTCTTCGTTTTCACCTACAATCCTTCTATCTACATTGGTGAGGGAGTAAGTGGTATCTTCCTCATTGAATTCAAGATAAGAAGCACTTAATTTAAACTCCAGCTTATTTCCGTTAAAATGCTCCAGGGTGAAATTTCTTGCAGTCTTGGTTTTAGGCTGAAAATTGCTGGCATAAATATATTCATCATCATTAATTTGCCTGTACACATCGCGGGTTTCCTGGACCTGAGCTCCACGTTTCAGGTATTCATACTTAAATTCATTAAATCCTTTACTTGCTTTAGGAGCAAGAAACATCCCCATAACAAGAGCTCCTATACAAACAATTGCCGCCCCTATAAGGTATGGTCTTAAAAACCTCCAGAAGGACACCCCGCTACTCAAAAAGGCAATAATTTCGGTATTATTAGCAAGCTTTGAGGTAAACCATATTACGGACAGGAACAAAAACAATGGAAACAATAAATTGGCAAAATAGATGGTGAAATCCAGATAATACTTGGCCACTTCTATAAAAGGAACTTCATTTTCAAGAATTTTATCAATCTTTTCCGCAAGATTTACTGTAATTCCAATTGGAACAAACAGGAGAAGCATCAAAATAAAAGTGCCCAGGTAGCGCTTTAATATATACCAGTCAAGAATTTTCAAATTATAAGCGTTTATTCATTTGAGTTACCATTTTATTTTTCCAAGTACTAAAATCGCCGGCTATAATATGCTTTCTGGCCTCACGAACCAGCCAGAGATAGAAGCCCAGGTTATGAACGGTAGCAATTTGCTTGCCAAGCATTTCATTAACGGTAAATAAATGGCGTAAATAAGCTTTTGAATAGTATGTATCTACATAAGTAATTGCCATTTCATCAATAGGAGAAAAATCTTCCTGCCATTTCTTATTTTTTATATTGATGGTACCATGGACGGTAAACAGCATTCCGTTTCTGGCATTTCGCGTGGGCATCACACAATCAAACATATCTACTCCCAATGCAATGTTTTCCAGAATATTTATTGGGGTTCCCACACCCATCAGGTATCTAGGCTTTTCCTTCGGAAGAATACTCGTCACCACTTCCGTCATTGCATACATTTCTTCAGCCGGTTCCCCCACTGAAAGTCCGCCAATTGCGTTACCTTCAGCTCCAACTGAAGCTATATATTCTGCCGACTGTTCCCGTAGGTCCTTATAGGTACTGCCCTGCACAATAGGGAATAAAGATTGATTATAACCGTAAAGTGGCGGAGTTTTTTCGAAGTGTGCAATACAGCGGTCCAGCCAACGGTGCGTCATGTGCATGGAACGTTTGGCATATTTATAGTCACAGGGATATGGTGTACACTCATCAAAAGCCATAATAATATCGGCACCTATAGTTCTCTGGATTTCCATTACATTTTCAGGAGTAAAGGTATGAGAAGAACCATCTATATGAGATTTAAACTTCACCCCTTCTTCCTTTATTTTTCTTCTTGCAGAAAGAGAATACACCTGATACCCCCCACTATCGGTTAAAATATTTCGGTCCCAGTTCATAAATTTGTGAAGACCTCCTGCTTTTTTTAGAACTTCCGTTTGGGGGCGCAGGTAAAGATGATAGGTGTTCCCCAGGATGATATCAGGATTAATATCTTCCTTTAATTCCCGCTGGTGCACCCCTTTAACCGAAGCCACAGTGCCCACCGGCATAAAAATAGGTGTTTCAATTTTGCCATGATCTGTAGTTATAGTTCCGGCTCTTGCGCTGCTTGCCTTATCCTCTGATAAAAGTTCAAAATCCATAAAAAATATTCAATGGGTGCAAAGATACTCAACATTTGTTCTAAAGAAAGAAATTGACCCTTTGGGAAGCAACTATTGTTCCTGATAATATTGAATATCTCTCTTATTTTAGCTTTGGCGAAGCCGGATTAAAAACCTATTTTTGTTATCAACTCATTATTAATAATACAAGACTAAAATGCCAAACATCAAAGAATTAGAAGATTTTGCCACCCAGGTACGCAGGGATATTTTAAGGCAGGTGCATAAGGTAAATTCGGGTCATCCTGGAGGTTCCCTTGGATGCACCGAATTCTTCACCGCGCTTTACCAGGAGGTAATGGATCACGATACAGATTTTAACATGGATGGAAAAGATGAAGATATTTTCTTTCTATCAAATGGACATATTTCCCCGGTTTTTTATAGTGTACTTGCAAGAAGCGGATATTTTCCGGTAGAAGAATTAAGCACTTTCAGGCTTATAGATTCCAGGCTACAGGGGCATCCAACCACTCATGAAGGTTTACCGGGAATACGTGTTGCTTCAGGTTCTTTAGGGCAGGGAATGTCTGTGGCACTTGGAGCCGCACAGGCTAAAAAACTTAATGGAGATAAGCATCTTGTTTACACACTTCATGGAGACGGGGAACTTCAGGAAGGACAAAACTGGGAAGCCATCATGTACGCCGCAGGGAATAAAGTAGATAATATAATTTCTACAGTAGACCTTAACGGACAACAGATTGACGGGAGTACAGAAACGGTTCTTCCTATGGGGAATTTAAAAGCTAAATTTGAAGCTTTTGGATGGGATGTGATGGAAATAGAAAATGGTAACGATATCACCCAGGTACTGGACGGACTGGCCGAAGCCAAAAATAGAACCGGAAAGGGTAAACCTGTTTGCATTCTTATGACTACCGTGATGGGGCATGGAGTAGATTTTATGATGCATACTCATGCATGGCACGGTAAAGCGCCAGATGATGAGCAACTGGAGAAAGCGCTTGCACAAAACCCTGCAACCCTTGGAGATTATTAAATTTGCCATCAGATTAAAAATTTATAATCAACATCACAAAAATCAAATTTTCGCGGCTGCGGAAGTGACAAAGAAGTTAAGATGAAAAAATATACAGATACAGGAAAAAAAGATACCCGTTCCGGATTTGGGGCCGGTTTAACCGAACTGGGGCGTAAAAACCCTAATGTTGTAGCCTTATGTGCCGATTTGGTAGGATCACTAAAAATGCAGGATTTTATTGATGAAAATCCCGAACGCTTCTTCCAGGTAGGAATTGCCGAAGCGAATATGATGGGTATGGCTGCAGGATTAACCATAGGCGGAAAAATACCTTTTGCAGGAACTTTTGCCAATTTTGCAACGGGTAGGGTTTACGACCAGATTCGCCAGAGTATTGCTTACTCTAACAAGAATGTAAAAATATGTGCATCTCATTCCGGAGTAACACTTGGAGAAGATGGAGCTACCCACCAGATACTGGAAGACATTGGTCTTATGAAGATGTTACCGGGCATGACGGTAATTAATACCTGCGATTATAACCAGACCAAAGCTGCAACTCTCGCCGTAGCCGAGCATGTGGGACCGGTTTATCTAAGGTTCGGCCGTCCAAAAGTGGCCAATTTTACCCCTGAAGACCAAAAATTTGAAATCGGAAAAGCTGTTCAGCTTTTTGAAGGAAGCGATGTTACCATCATTGCTACCGGCCATTTAGTATGGGAAGCCATTCAGGCTGCGGAACAACTTTCAGAAAAAGGTATTAGTGCCGAAGTGATAAATATTCACACTATTAAGCCACTTGATGCAGAAGCTATCCTAAAATCTGTTAAGAAAACCGGTTGCGTGGTTACTGCTGAAGAGCATAACTTCCTTGGAGGACTTGGAGAAAGCGTTGCCCGTACTCTGGCAGAAAATCATCCTGCACCCCAGGAATTTGTGGCTACGCAGGATACCTTTGGGGAAAGCGGTACACCCGACAAGCTTTTTGCCAAATATGGACTTAATGCCGAAGCCATTATTAAGGCAACGGAAAAAGTACTTAAAAGAAAATAATTCAAAAATTACTTCTATAAAAAGCCTTTCAGGAAATAGATCTGAGGGGCTTTTTTATATTTCAGAAATAAAACGACTGCTTCTGGCGTTATACAAACTCAACCTAATACCACAACTATGAAAAAATTAATGTTATTAGCCATAGCCTTCTGCGGAATTACCGTTATGGCACAGGAATCTTCTTTCGGAATTAAAGGAGGATTAAATTACGGAGCCACCGGAGATTATGAAAATTTTTCTCAGGTAGTAGAAGATGCTCCGGAAATAGAAGAAGGAGAACAAAATACAGGCTATCACCTGGGTTTTTATGGTAAAATTGGAATAGCAGGCATTTTTATTCAGCCCGAATTGCTATATACCAGGCTTACTACAGAATATTCCAGTTTTGATTATGTGATGCAAAAAATAGATGCCCCTATTATGGTGGGAATTAACGTTCTGGGCCCACTAAATATTAAAGCCGGCCCCTCATTTCAATATGTTTTAAGTAATAAACTGGAAGGCACAGATCTTGAAATAGGAGATGTGGCAGAAGAAATTACCGTAGGCTATCAGTTAGGCGTAGGTTTAAACCTTGGCCGTCTGGGAATTGATGCCCGTTATGAAGGAGCATTTCAGGACAATGATGCCTTTGGCGAAGACCTTGCAACGGATAACGGTTTTAAAATAGATTCCCGTCCTTCTCAATGGATCCTCAGCGCATCTTATGCCTTTTAAACAGGATAATTTAAGTTATAATTAAAAAGCCCCGATATCGGGGCTTTTTAATTATAATATTTATTCCTGGAAAATATCCGGATCCAGATAATCTGGAGTACCATCGTTATTCTTGTCTGGAAATTCAACAGTTCCGTCCTGAAGTATGGTAATTTCCCTCCTCGTAGGAGTACCATCCCCGTCATCATCGGTATCAAAATAATTTGGATACCTATTCTGATCTGTATCGTCATTAAACAAATTTTCATCTTCATCTAAATCTTCCTTCCAGGAAGGGATACCATCCCTATCATGATCAGCTTCCACCGCTCTATATAAATTTATTTCAAATATTAACGGGCTGTAGGCGGGAATACCAGATTGTGCCGAAGAGAAATATCCCAAACCAGAAGGCATAAAAATAGCACCTATACCGTAATTTTCCCAATTTACAGTATTATCAGGATTAATAGTATAATTTGTTGCCTCTCCAAATTCAGTTAAACCATGAATAAAGCCTCTAGCTTCTACATAACCTACCCGCACTAATTGACCTCTATTATTTGTGGTTATAGTTCCAGGAAAATCAAACCATAATGGCACCACCAAACTTTGATCAAATACATTATCATTTAGCAGCTGGCCTTTATAACCAACCAGGGTAGAATCGGCAAAAGTTGGTTTACGGCCGCCACCTTCGCGCACCTTCAGGATATAGAGCGTATAAGAAACACTATCATCGGTCACCTCCTTTTCCATTAGCGCATCAGAATCTAAAAGAGCAATTTTATCCTCATTCTCTCCTGCAATAGTATCAATAGCAATCCGGTAATCGAAATTTTCGGGAGGCGTTTCAAATTCTTCATAATTGTAAAAGTGGGTAGAAAGATACTCCTGCAGGGCTTCATCATCTTCAATAGCCTGCTCTCCCCTATCCCTTTCAGGAACCGTGGTTCCGCCGCCATCGTCATCATCTTTATTACAGGAAGTAAATCCTAAACCTAAAAGAGTGCCTATAAATAATAATTGCTTAAATCGCATCGTCTGGAATTTTAGGGCGCAAGATACAATAATCTTGTATTTTTGCTTAAGGAACAAGACAGATTTAAAGCGAGATTTATGAGAGTTGATAAGTTTTTATGGTGTGTTCGATACTTTAAAACCCGTAGTATAGCAACCAATGCCTGTAAACAGGGAAAGGTTAAATTGGAGGGTACAAATGTAAAGCCATCTAAAGAAGTGTTTCCCGGAGATAAGCTGATAGCAAGAAAAAACCAGGTAAATTATGAAATTGAAATTCTGGATCTGCCTCCCAGTCGCGTAGGCGCTAAACTGGTTAACCTTTACGTGCATGATGTTACGCCAAAAGAGGAATTTGAGAAAAAAGAATTACTGAAATATTCCCAGGATTATTACCGAAAAAAGGGAACCGGAAGGCCTACCAAAAAAGACAGGCGCGATATTGATGACTGGTTTGATGATGCTGCCGAAGAGGTTACTAAAGATAAAGACACTACTGAGGATAAAAAAAATGAGCAAAAAAGCTGAAGCATATTGGTCTAAACGGTATCTTGACAGCAACACCGGTTGGGATATTGGCCATATTTCCACCCCTGTGAGGGAATATGTTGATCAGCTTAAAAGTAAAGATCTTAAAATTTTGATTCCCGGGGCAGGAAATGGATACGAAGCAGAATATCTTTTTAATAATGGATTTTATAATGTTTATGTAGCCGATATTGCCAGGGAACCGCTGCTTAACCTGAAGAAGAGGCAACCGGGTCTTCCGGAAAATCAATTACTGCATCAGGATTTCTTTGAGATTAATGATTGTTTTGACTTAATTATTGAGCAGACCTTCTTTTGTGCAATCCCGGTAAAATTAAGAAAAGATTATGCGCAGAAGGCATACAGGCTTCTTAATGAAAACGGTAAAATTACCGGGCTTGTCTTCAATTTTCCTTTAACAAAAAAAGGCCCTCCATTTGGCGGTAGCAAAGAGGAATATTTGACGTATTTTAGACCATACTTTGAAATAAAAACTCTTGAAATATGCTATAATTCCATTCCGTCCAGAGAAGGAAATGAATTATTTTTTAGTTTCATCAAAAAAAAACAAATATGAAGAATAAGGTTCTCATCCTTTCCCAGGCAGAAATAAAACATAAAATTAAACGGATTGCTTATCAGATTCTTGAGAACAATATTGATGAAGAAGAAATTATATTGGCCGGAATTGCAAAAAACGGTTTTGAACTGGCCAGACGCCTGCAAAAAGAGTTAGAAACCATTTCTTCTCTTGAAGTTAGGCTTTGTGAAGTGAAAGTTGACAAAAAAAATCCATTAGCGGCGATTTCCACTTCTCTTAAACCTGATGATTACCGGGAAAAATCTGTGGTTCTGGTAGATGATGTTCTTAACTCCGGCACCACGTTAATTTATGGCGTAAGACATTTTTTAGACGTCCCACTTAAGCAGTTTAAAACCGCAGTTCTTGTAGACAGAAATCATAAAAAATATCCTGTTAAGGCCGATTTCAAAGGAATTTCCCTGTCAACCTCCCTAAGCGAAACCGTAAAACTCCGTTTTGAAAAAGGTAAAGACCGTGTGGTATTGCTATAATTTAGACTGAATTTTAGCCACAATTTCTTCTGGTGCCTGATTGTCTACATCTACAATAATATCTGACTGGTTATAATAGTAAGCCCTTTCGAATAAATGTTTCCGTAGAAATTCTTCCAATTCTTCTTTCGTTTCCAGATGACTTATTACCGGCCGATGCACTTTTTCAAGAAACAAACGTTCGGTTAAAGTACTCACTGCAGCTTTAAGGTAGATAGTTTTAGCATTGGAAACTTCTTGTATCCACTCCAGATTATTTCCATAACACGGCGTACCTCCACCAAGGGAAACCACCATATCATTTCCTTTTTCAAGTATATCTTTAAGAACTTTTGTTTCCAGTTTACGAAAATATAATTCTCCTTTTTTCCGGAAGATATTTTGAATATCGGTTTGTTCAATAAGTTCTATCTGTTCATCCAGGTCTACATAATCATATTCCAGCACCTCTGCAAGAAGAGTACCAATTCGGGATTTTCCTGCTCCCATGTAGCCATTTAAAAAATATTTCATGTGCTATTTCTCTTATTTTGAGTACAAATAAAAACATTTGCAAATTTATATGAAATTAGTCTTGAAAAATAAATTAATGATAGTATATTTGCACCCGCATTCTGGAAAAACAGATGCATATTAGATCTGGTAGCTCAGTTGGTAGAGCATCTCCCTTTTAAGGAGAGGGTCCTGGGTTCGAGCCCCAGCCAGATCACTTTTTAAGTTTAAATCTTGTTGGGCGAGAAGCCCGTCCCGAACAAAGCAAAAGCGAGGTTTTTGGGAAGTCCCAGCCAGATACTTTAATGTTCATAATTTTTATTGCATCAGATCGATCTGGTAGCTCAGTTGGTAGAGCATCTCCCTTTTAAGGAGAGGGTCCTGGGTTCGAGCCCCAGCCAGATCACTTTTAGATTTTATATTGAAAATCTTTTCTGAATAAATTGAATTTTAATCATTCAATTATTCACCCGGGTGCTGGAATTGGTAGACAGGCATGGTTGAGGGCCATGTGTCCTTTGGGCGTGCGGGTTCAAGTCCCGCTCCGGGTACATTACTTTCCTTTTATTGCTCTTGATATATTTTGTTTATGCTATCCGAAGCCAGTTTAAATATTGAATTTATATGAGCATGACCAGCATTGGATGGAGCCAAAACTTCTGATTTTTTACAATTATAAGCAGTTGATTTTATAAAAATTTGACCTCGCAGGTTTCAGAAAACGGTGAGGTTTGTTCATATAAGATTCCAGCTAAAGTACTTTGAGAATTATTTTTCAGGATTCCTACTCATTTTCCAGGACAGGTGCATTCTCCTCCTGAGATACTTTCCATCCAGTGCCATACATCCATTTTGTCATTTTAGTTAGCTTATCAATATCTATCTTATCAGCTTCATCCTTAGGAGTATGATAATCTGGGTGCAAAAGTGTGCTAAAGAAAATAGCTGGAATATTTGCCTGCGCATAAGGTAAGTGGTCACTTCTATAATACCAGAATTCAGGATGACTGGAGGCATCCCAGCTGGTATCTACATTAAAGTTAGTTATTTGTTTATTAGCTGCCATTGCCATGTTTACGAGATCTATTGAATTACGATGGGGAGGAATAGATCCCAGCAAAGCGGCAGCATCCGGATTATTTCTACCAATCATATCACCATTTAGCACTGCCACAATATTGTCCTTATTCACAGGAGGATTTTTTACAAAATATTTCGAACCAAACAACCCGCGCTCTTCTGCTCCATGCCATACAAAAAGAGCACTTCGTTTACCAGGATTTTTTTTCCAGGCACGGCCAATAGCCAGAAGAGCCACACTAACAGTTGCATTATCATCTGCCCCGTTCCAGATAGAGTCTCCTTCTACGGCAGCACCAATTCCATCATGGTCATGATGAGCGCTAAAAAGAACGTATTCTTCTTGCAGTTCAGCATCTGTTCCGGATACTTTTGCCATAACATTGGCAGAAGGATAAGTGAATTCATTTATTTTTAGTGTCGCGCTTAACCTGCTATCTGCTTTCTGAAGTTCTCTTGCCCAATCCCGGCTAACCAGAATAACAGGAACAGTATCTGATATTTGGTCTTTCCTGCTTTGCGGCTCAATAGCATAAGTACCTTCTTCAAAACCATGTCCAAAAAAACCAATTTCCGAAGTTGCTGTAGAATCTGCAATGAGTACTATGGCTGAAACATTCTGTCTTTTAAGCACAGCGCTTTGCTCCCTAATAGCCGATAGCGCATATCGGTAGACCCAAAGACTTATACCTTCAGCCGGCATTCGTGAAGGCGGAATAAGATGCATTGCCACTACTTTGTCCTGAAGATTCAGAGTAGTGTCAGCCATACTTTCCAGCCAGGTAATTGATTCATCTATATTAGCCTCTACAGGGGATGTTGTCCATGCTTCTTCCCAAAGGCTAAGTTCTTTTTCATTAATTTCTAGGCTACTTTCATTAGAGACTACTCTGCGGTAGAGAGGAAAAAATTGAAAATAAGTTCCGTCATTTCCTGCAGGTTCCAGGCCAGCCTCCCTTGCTTTCTGAGCCACCCAGGCTGCTGCGCGCAATTCATCTAATGTCCCTGCCCTTCTGCCACGCATTTTATCACTGGCCAGTTCATAAAGATCTTTTCTTAATTCAGATTGTTGGATGGCTGAAAGTGCCGGCGGTAAAGAATCTCTTTTATCCTGTGCATTTACAATTAATAAGCATAAAATGGCAAATAATGTGCAAATAGTCTTCATATAAAATTCTTCAATTATTGATTGAAGATATACAATTTGCTGCAGAACTTCTCTTTCTACAGAATTCTTTCTGCAAGAGGCATTATGTTAATACTTATTCTGTTGCTGTTGCTTTTCCTTATCTTTCCGGAACTTCTCGAACCGATCCTCATCCTCTTTTCTTTGCTCGTCCCGATTGGCATTTTTCCATTCCGGATCTTTTTTACCTTTATCCTTGTCCTGAAATTCCCTTCTATCAGATTTTTTATTTTCCATAATCCCTTTTTTAACTCAACAGTTGCTCCTTTAAATATACACAACACCTGTCTGCATTAAAATTGATTGAAAATTTTTAACAGCAAAATTAAAAATTGGAACATGCATTCTCACAGGTCCATTCTCTCCCATTCGCTGTTCCACTCTTACCCTAAAAATTAACCAATAAAATATTTTGTTTAATGTTATTGATAAATTATTAAACATTTAACGCCGAACTCATTTTTTAAAGAAGCAAAATTTTTAGATTTGTTTATCTTGTTATTTCAAATATGGAACTGGTAAAACAAAATTTCAGTATAAAAGATCTTGAACATTTAAGCGGCATAAAAGCTCATACAATCAGGATCTGGGAAAAGAGATATAATGTCCTTAATCCTAATCGTACTTCTACAAACATAAGAACATACGATAGTTCAAGTCTTCAGAAGATTTTAAATATCGCTTTTTTAAATGAACATGGTTATAAAATATCGCGTATATCAAAGTTAAGTAATGAAGAGATTGCCCGAATGGTGAAGCGTATAGCCGCAAGTTCCAGCCGGGAGAACCGGGCAGTTAATGCTTTTAAAATGGCCATGATCAATTTTGATGAACCTCTGTTTTATCAAACCTATGCGCGCCTGCAGGAGAACATGAATTTTCATGAAATTTTTCAGGAGGTATTTTTACCTCTTCTCCACGAAATAGGTACACTTTGGCAAACCGACACCATAAAACCTATACATGAGCATTATATTGTTGAGCTTATAAGGCAGAAGTTATACCTGAACCTTGCGGAACTAAAAGAAACTTCAGAAAAAGACACCTCTCATTTATATATTCTTTTTCTGCCTGAAAATGAAATTCATGACATTGGAATTCTCTATATTAATTACCTGCTGCTGGCCGGTGGCAAAAGCACCATTTATTTAGGGCCAAATTTGCCAATAGAGAACATTACTTTTCTTTTGGATAAACATGACAGTATTAGTTTTATTAGTTATTTCACTATAGCTCCCCAGGATATAGCTGATTTTATTGAAGAATTCCAGAAGAAAATATGTACAGAAAAAATTTATGATCTGCTGGTATTCGGAAATCGGCTAAAAGCTATGCAGGAGAAAAAGTATCCTGAAAATATAAAGTTTAACTATTCTCTCCAGGAATTTGCAAAAAATCTATAGCCGACAATGAAAAAGAAAATCTCAATTATTGGTTCCGGGTTTGCTTCGCTGGCGGCATCATGTTACCTGGCAAAGGCAGGGAATGAAGTGCATATTTATGAAAAAAATGCTGAAGTGGGGGGCCGGGCACGGCAATTAAAGAAGGCCGGATTTACATTCGATATCGGTCCCACCTGGTATTGGATGCCAGATGTTTTTGAACGTTTTTTTGCTGATTTTGATAAAAAACCACAGGATTTTTACAAATTACAGAAACTGAACCCCGCATACGAAGTATATTTTGAAGACGGGGAAAAGATAAGCATCGGGAACAGCCTGGAAAAAATTTATGAGGCTTTTGAAGCCGAAGAACCTGGTAGTTCTAAAAAACTCAGGAGATTCATAAAAGAAGCCCAGGAGAATTACGAAATTGCCATTAAAGACCTGGTATATAGACCTGGGGTGTCGCCGCTTGAGCTAATCACTCCAAAAACAGCCGGAAAACTAGGGCAGTTCTTCAGTACTATTTCCAGAGAAGTCAGGAAAGAGTTTGATAACTTAAAACTTATTCAAATATTAGAATTTCCTGTACTTTTCCTGGGTTCTAAAGCAAGTAATACCCCTGCTTTCTACAGCTTTATGAATTATGCCGACTTTGGCCTTGGGACCTGGCATCCAAAAGGCGGAATGTACCAGGTGATTTTAGGAATAAAATCTTTGGCAGAGTCCCTGGGAGTAAACATTCATACTGATTCTCCTGTAACTGAGATTAAGATTGCGGGAGATACTGCTGAAGCTATTGTTGTTAACGGTAATGAAATAAAATCTGATGTGATTTTAAGCGGAGCAGATTATCACCATACGGAAACCCTGCTTCCGGAATATAAGCGGCAGTATCCTCAAAAATACTGGAGAAAAAAGACCTTTGCCCCTTCTTCCCTACTCTTTTATGTTGGTTTTGAGAAAAAGCTTAAGAATGTTTCCCATCACACGCTATTCTTTGACACAGATTTCAAACTCCATGCGGAAGCAATTTATGATGACCCGCAGTGGCCGGAAAACCCACTTTTTTACGCAAGCTTTCCCTCGGTTACCGATACTGAAGTAGCTCCGGAAGGAAAGGAAGCAGGTATATTTTTAATTCCTCTGGCACCAGATCTTGAGGATACTCCGGAATTAAGAGAAAGATATTTTCAAAAAATTATAAATCGTTTTGAAAAACTGACAAAACAGAACGTAAGTAAGTCGGTTATTTTTAAAGAATCCTTCTGTGTAAATGATTTTAAAGAGCAATACAATTCATATAAAGGAAATGCCTATGGCCTTGCCAATACGCTTTTACAAACCGCTTTCTTACGTCCTAAATTAAAAAGCAAAAAAGTACATCAGCTTTACTTTACAGGCCAGCTTACAGTGCCCGGGCCGGGAGTTCCCCCCTCACTTATTTCGGGAAAACTTGCGGCAGAGCTTATTCAGAATTCAAAAAATTAGTGCTATGAAATCTATATTCGATCATGTTTCCCACGGCTGTAGCAAAATAGTTACAAATTCCTACAGTACTTCCTTTTCCACAGCCACCAAAATGCTCGCCCCCAGCATAAGGCAGGATATATACAATATCTACGGTTTTGTAAGACTTGCTGATGAAATTGTAGATTCTTTTCATGATTATGATAAAGAAGTACTTTTTAAAGATTTTGAAACAGATCTGCATAAGGCCATTTCAGCAAAAATCAGTTTAAATCCCGTGCTCAATGCTTTCCAGGAAACCGTTCACCGTTATGGGATAGATAAACATTTATATGTTTCCTTTATGGAAAGTATGCGGCAGGATTTATATAAATCTGACTACCTGAGCATAGATGAGTTTAAGGAATATATTTACGGCAGTGCAGACGTTGTTGGCCTAATGTGCCTGAAGGTCTTTGTTAAAGGTGATAATGAAAAATATAATGCTCTTAAAGAATCTGCCATGAGCCTGGGATCTGCTTTCCAAAAGGTGAATTTTCTTCGGGACCTGAAAGCAGATTATGAAGATTTAAGCCGAAGCTATTTCCCGCATGTTAATCTTTCTCAACTGGACGAAGCGAGCAAACATAAAATCATCAATGAAATTGAAGAGGATTTTCACAAAGGTCTCTCAGGTATTGCACGGCTTCCTGTAGAAGCAAAATTTGGAGTTTACACGGCATATATTTATTACAGTAAACTACTGCACAAGCTAAAAGCAGTACCTTCGCTGGAAATAAAAAACCGCAGGATAAGAGTTTCAAATTATCAAAAGGCAGGTTTACTGGCAAAATCGTATATTACCTATAGATTAAATCTTATATAAATTAGTTGAATATGGAAACGCTGTTATGGATAGCAATTTTTCTGAGTACATTTATGGCAATGGAAGGAATGGCCTGGTTTACCCATAAATATGTTATGCATGGATTTCTCTGGAAACTTCATAAAGATCATCATAAGAAGGACCACAGCAGCTGGTGGGAAAGGAATGACTTGTTCTTTGTATTTTATGCCCTGGTTAGTATTACCTGCTTTCTCCTGTGGCAATACAATGGTTTCTGGGCAGGTTTACCCATTGGCTTAGGCATACTGGCTTATGGGATTACTTATTTCACGATACATGATATTTTTATACATCAACGCTTTAAGATTTTCAGAAATGCAAATAACCGGTATGCAAAGGGCATTAGGCGCGCGCACAAAATGCATCATAAACATTTAGGCAAAGATGATGGGGAATGTTTTGGAATGCTGTTTGTACCATTTAAATACTTCAGAAAATAAAACCAGATTATCTAAATGGGTCCAGTTTATTATTATGTCATTATTGGTGGCGGTTTAGCCGGACTTCAGTTAGCACAAAGGTTCAGCAGAGAATTGTTTTTTAAGGGCAAAAAAATTGCCATTATAGATCCTTCAGAAAAAGACACAAATGATAAAACCTGGTGTTTCTGGGAAAAAGGAGAGGGCCAATGGGATCATATTGTAAGTAAATCCTGGAAAAAGGCCCATTTTTATTCTTCTGAAGAAGAACTGGATTTAGATCTTACACCTTATACCTATAAGAAAATAAAGTCCTTGGACTTCTATACCGAAATGAAAAAGGAGCTGGAAAGTTCTCCTGATATTGTATTTATTAAAGACAGAATTAATGAAGTTGATATTGTAAAAATGCAGGCCATAGGTGAAAATGACATTTATCCAGCTACCCATTTTTTTGACAGCAGGATACCACAAGCTTATACTGAAGAAAATAAATACACTAAAATTTTTCAGCATTTTAAAGGATGGCAAATAGAGACTGAAAACGATTGTTTTGACCCGGAGACCTTTACAATGATGGATTACCGGCTAAAACATAAAGATTCTACTTCCTTTATTTATATTTTACCCCAATCTGCCAAAAAGGCTTTGATCGAATTTACATTTTTCACGCCTTACCTTACCGAAGAAAGCATTTATGATGAAATGCTGAAAAGATATATTTCTGAAATTTCAGGAATTAATACCTGCAAAATTACATCAACAGAAAGCGGGATAATTCCTATGACCGATTTTCCTTTTGAAAAAAGCAACAATAATAAAATCACCAAAATTGGTACCGGTGGCGGTTGGGTAAAGCCCAGCACAGGCTACTCCTTTAAAAATACTGAGAAGAAAACTGCCAGAATCATCAGAAATATCAAGAGCGGATTCAAACCTGGCAAAAACCTGGTGAACAAGCGTTTCCGAAAGTATGACGCTATTTTTCTTGATGTTTTGGCGCAGCATAACGGAAAAGGAGAAAGAATTTTTACCAGATTTTACAAATCAAATTCTGTAGAAAAAATTTTCAGATACCTTGATGAAGAAACTTCTTTTTCTGAAGATATGAAAATCATGTTCTCTCTTTTCGGCTATGAATTTATTGAATCATTTTTCAGAAAATTGTAATTCAGGATTGCAGTAACTTATCCAGCGTATTCCTCATAGACTGACTGTTCCAATTTGCGGAACCTATTTTTTTTATAACAATATTACCTTGCCTGTCAATAACATAAGTTGTGGGTAATGTATAGCCATCCAGGGGTTTGGGATCGGCGCTTAACATTCGAAATGTGGGAAGACTAAATCGCTTTTCCTTTAAAAAATTCCTCACTGTTTCATGCTCTTCTCCTGAAATAAAAAAGAACTGCACCTCGCCTTTATAATCCTGATATAAATCCTGAAAAGAAGGCATTTCTGCAATACACGGAGGGCACCATGTTGCCCAGTAATTTACCACAATCACCTCATCCTGATATTCTGAAAAATTCACCCGTTTTTCATTGCTGTTTTCCAGAACCCAGTTGTATCCTGATAATTGCTCCCTTTCTGCTTCATCTGTAACCTCAGGGCTAAAAGCGAATACTTTATTTGCGAATACCTGTAAAGGCTTTCGGGTTTGAGGAATCAGCAACGCCAGGATAATCACTATTAAAATGATGTTTGACCACTGATTTTTGAAAATTTTCATAACCTCACTATTAGGAATACAAAGAAACAAATTTAGTTGCTCCCATCATGCCAACATGTTGTGAGATTTAGCCTATTTAATACCAAAACAAGGGAAAAACCCCGGATTAATTAGAAAGTGCTATTATTTTTTTATTTAACCGGAAAACTTCCTTCTTTAATAGCTCCAATGCATCTTCCAGAGCATTTATTCTTCCTTTTGAAGTTATAGTATGATGGGGCACCAGTACCCCGGTAATTTTTCCCCGAACCATCATAACCTCACGAACATTTTCTCTCTCTATTTTGAGACTCTCCAACTGGTTTTCATTATCATTTTCAAGAAGAAGATATTCGGGATCTGAATTTACTTTTAATCTCTTTATAATTATAGCATCTGTGGTGACAACCAATACCAGCGAGCCATCAAGAATATTTTCTATTTTCTTCTGGGTTTGGCAAATTAAAATATCACCGGGAAGTATGGTTGGAAGCATGCTTTCTCCTTCCACTTCAAAAAGCCGCTGATTTTGTGTAGGGTTAAATCCCGGGATACGAAACCATTCATAATTATTTTCCCAGTCTTCCTGATGATAATTCTTTATAAAACCCGCATGTGCACTTAGCTTTATAAATGGAGTAAAACCATTGGCTCTGGTCATACTAATAACATTCTTATCACCTTTAAGTAGATAATCTGTAGTAACATCATATAATCTACTAAGTTTTACAACATGCTCGGCCACTATACCATTTTGTGAATTTTCTATAAGTGAATACGCCGCCTGGGATATAAAGAGATTTTCTGCTACATGTTTTTGCGAGAACCCCTTCATTTTTCTTAATTCCTTTATTCTATTGCTTATCTCTTGCTTCATGTTGTTGTAGATATTGGTAAATCATTAAAAAAATGTTTGGTGGTAATCTACACAAAGGTCGCGCAATATTTAGACACGGAAAATCTTTATAATTAATAATAATAAAGAAGGATATTAAGCGGAATAATTTGGTTAAACCTA
>NZ_JAVRHK010000025.1:0-29790 GCF_031846585.1 Autumnicola musiva | reverse complement strand
CAATATTAAACTTTACTGGCTGAAGGCCTTCAGCAGCAATAAAATTTTCGACGCTATCTATAACTTCAGAAAGTAAAGGTTTGAAAGTTTTTATTTTTTCCTGCTCGGGAAAGAGACGATTGCCTCTTGAACCGGCATCATATTGCCTGATGCTGTCATAGGTCATTTGATACATGTTATAAGAACGCTCATTGGCTTTTTGTATGGAACCTCCGGTAGGAGTGGTATCATACAATGAATACATAAAAGGTTCGTGAGATACAACAACCTTTTTATCTTTGGAAATTACGACATCCAGCTCAAGCACATCTACTCCTTTTTTTACGGCGCTAATAAAAGCGGGAATACTGTTTTCTGGAAAATTTCCATGGTCACCACGGTGTCCCTTTACCTGAACACCTTCAATTGCTAATTTAATTTCCTGAGTCTCTTGATTTCGATAATGATTATTTTTACAGCCTAGAGCAACTAAAAACATAAGAAATATATTTTTTAGAATGTTCATCCTTATAAGTTGTAAAATAAAAGCCTGCCCGTAAAAATTGTGGGCAGGCATTACTAACTAACACACCGTATGAACCTAACTACTCAACGGGTTCTTTTAATGCTATTAAATTTGGCTAATTCAGTACAATTCACAAATGCAAAAAGTAAATTTTATTTGCTGTTAATGTACAGGTCAAAATTAGCATAAAACCAACTCTGTAAGATTATCAGAAGATTATATGAACAATAAGAAAACCTTGTTTCTGTTTCTGGGTTTTCATAATGTTTAATTGCTCTGAACTTCTTCTAATTTCCATAGCCTTATCTCAGGCCCCCGTGGTAAAAAAAGATTTTTATTTTTGATGTTGATTAACAAAAAAAAGGAGGTTGAAGTATAAAATCAGTAAAAGCAAGATATTTAGAAAAATATGCCCTAAGCATTTGAAAGTTTTAATTAGCAATTATTACTTCTACATTATTTTTTTCAAGCATAAGCATACTTTCCTTCGAAATATTGGAATCAGTAATAAATTTATCAATTTTATGGAAGCCTTCAATAAAGGCTAATCCACTCTTTAAGAATTTGGTAGAGTCCGCCACTACAATGACTTCTTCGGCAATGTTTATCATTATTTGATTGAGATAGGCTTCTTCTATATGGTGGGTGAAGACACCAATATTTGGTTTTACTCCATCTATTCCCAAAAATACTTTTCTACAGTATAGTTGTTTAAAATTTCTCTCCGCCATTGGACCTACCATGGACATGGAAAACTCCTTTAAAAATCCTCCCGGAACCAGAACCTGAACTTTTTCGTGTTGGGCAAGATTACTGATAATATCTAATGCGTTGCTTATAACAGTTAATTTTTCAAAACCTCCCAGTCTATTAGCTATCTCAAAGGTCGTAGTTCCAGAATCTAATATAATTGAATCGTCCTCTTCGATTAAACTCAGCGCTTTTTTACTAATAAGGCGTTTCGCCTCTATATTTATGCTTTTCTTCTCATTGAAAGTAAGAGGAATGTTATTCGTTTTAAATGCTCCACCGTGGGCTCTTATAAGTAACTTACTCTTCTCTAATTTGTCAAGATCATTGCGAATCGTGACTTCACTCACATTCATTTCGCTACTAAGAGTATTTACATTTACTTGTCCAATATCATCCAATATTTGGAGTATTTTGGATCTTCGTTCCGCGGCTTTTTTCATTTTAACTCAGATATTTTTGTAAAAGTATTAAAATACCTGCAGATATATAATTAATTATTTAAAAGTACATTTGTATTCCCACCTCCTGCTAAGCTCAGATTTACAGGAGTGTTATTTTTCCAGGCACCATTAGTAAAATCGGGAATATCAACTGATTGCGCCCGGTTTTTTACCGACTTCTCAGATAAAGGAGCAATAGCACTCCAAAGAGCAGCATCATAAACATCCTGATCCAATGGAAGACCATTTCGCAAACAATCTATTAGTCTCCATCGCATAATGAAATCCATACCGCCATGGCCACCTATTTTTTTAGCCATAGCACCTACTTTATCGACTATTTCAGGGGTATAATTTTCTTCTATTACTTTCATTTGATTTTCATTAATCCACTGATGACCATTAGCGATATTCGGGGAAGGCCATTTTCTAGCTATCGCTTTTGTTCCACTTACAAGATGAATTCTTGAATAAGGTCTTGGGGACGAAACATCGTGTTGAATCATTATACTTTTTCCATTTTTAGTCTTAATGTTCGTTGTGTTCATATTACCCCGGTAATTTTTACCAGCAAAAGAACTATAAAAATTATCTTTAGAAGCAAGCTCTTCGGCCTTCTTTTCCATGGTGTAATCATTACTTGATAAAGAGGTAAGATAATCCAGTTGATCTCCTCTGTTGATGTTCATGATCTGGCATATGGGCCCGAGTCCGTGTGTGGGATAAAGGTTTCCGTTGCGCTCATAATTTTCTCTTAGACGCCACATATCTTCATAAGCATCTTTGCTAAAATTAAGATCAATCAAATTGTGGAGATAGGCTCCCTCACCATGTATGATTTCTCCGAAGAATCCCTGCCTTGCCATATTTAATGTCAGTAGCTCGAAAAAGTCATAGCAGCAATTTTCAAGCATCATACAATGTTTTTTTGTTCTTTCAGAAGTTTCAACCAGTTCCCAGCACTCATCAATAGTTTTAGCGGCAGGAACCTCTACGGCTACATGCTTGCCTGATTCCATAGCGTAAACGGCCATGGGAACATGCCAGTCCCAGGGCGTTGCAATATAAACCAGATCAATATCCTCCCGGTCTACCATTTCTTTCCACGCGTTATCACTTCCCGAGTAGGAATCTGGCTCGTGAGGAGTATTTAGAAGCATTTTTTGAACCTTTTCTACCTCTTTGGTTCGTAGATCACAGAGTGCTTTGATTTCAACACCTTCAATTATACTCATAGCCTCCACACCACCAGGACCTCTCATTCCTAAACCTATGAACCCGATTCTCACTTTTTCAAGTTTCGGAGCAGCATAGCCAGACATATTGAACCGTTGATTTCTTTGATCAGCGATAGTGGAAGCGGAAGCATTAATTGAACCCTTGCAGCCCCATAGAGTACCAGTAACAAGTCCAATTCCGCTAAGACCAGTGATACGTAAAAAATCTCTTCTGTTATTTTTCATCTTTCTGAAATTTAATTAAGATTGAGTTTAGTCAAACTGGTATGTTTTTTTTGCATTTGAATAAAAGATCTTTTTTACTACCTCTTTTGGTAACTGTAGGCCTTTAAACTTGCCTTTAAATTCAGGAGCTTCCATAGTTTTGTTTGTAGCAAAAAAGTCGTAATGGAAATTCCAGAGATGTTCAAAACGTTCTGAAATTTCCTTAGAAGCTATGGTTCCATCATCAATAACATCTGTACCATACATAATTTTATCTTGATATTTAATACAAAAATCGCGAACGCCCTCCCAGTTGCCTATTGCCTGAAGTTGAAGATGAACAACCCTTTCCGCTACATCGGTTTTTGTATTTGGGTAAATTTCAAGCCGCTTTGCAACTTCATTTATATTATATTCCATGCTGAATAAATGAAGGCCTACATATCGTAATTGTGGAAATTTCTTCAGCATATTGTCTCTGGCTTTCATTTGCTGCTCATAAGAGGGATATTCTTTTTGAAGGTACATATGGTATTCAGGGTGTTCCCTGAAATAATTTCGGTCTGAATCTACTGTCATTTCCTCCAGGGGTAGCCAGCAATTCCTTGGTTCTCCCTGGTGACCTATTAGAAGTATATCGTTTTCTATCAGGTATTCAAAGATCGGATCGAAAACAGGATCATCAATCATCACAAAATTCCCCTCTTTATCGTGAAGTTCAAATCCGACGTCCTTCCATATTTTAACTCCTACAGCGCCATTGTTTAAACCTGCTTCAATTTGCTGTATAGCCTCAGAGGCAAAATTTTCCTTACCCCAGTTACGAAAATCAAAGCTGGTTATAAACTGTATCCTTCCGGGATATTTGCTTTGAAGATCCTGAATTATATTCTTTTGGTTTGTTATCGATTCAAAAAAAGGAATATTGGTATTAATAGACAAAAAGGAAGCATTATATTTTAGTGCTAATTCCATTTTTTCAATAGAGGTGGTGTTCAAATGTACGTGAGCGTCTATAAATTTTGAGATCATCATTTAATGTTTTTTACGATTTCCAGTTTTCCCTTTACCAGATCCGTGATTTTTGAGGTGGCTTTTGGAAAAACTTTTCTTAAATCAATTTCTTCATTTTCTTTGAGTTGCTCTTGTAGGGTCTTCATAAATATATTCTTGATTTCTGTGGCCAGATTCACCTTGCAGATTCCCCTGGAGACCGCCGCTTTAATCTGCGCTTCCGGGACTCCAGAACCGCCGTGAAGTACCAAACTAGCAGAAGTAATTTCAGCTATCTCTGATAGTAGGTCAAGTTGTAATTTAGGTTCATCTTTGTAAAATCCATGAGCCGTTCCCACAGCCACGGCAAGGGCATCAATACCGGTTTCCTGGACGAACTGATAAGCTTCCTTGGGTTGGGTGAAACCTTGCTCCTGATGAGATTGGCCCAGTTTGGCTACATATCCTAATTCAGCTTCCACATGTGCGTCATAGGATTTTGCTCTTTTAACCACCTCTTGGGTTATTTTAATATTTTCTTCAAATGGAAGTTCACTTCCATCAATCATTACTGAATCAAATCCTGCATCAAGGCATCGTTGAACAAGTTCGACCGATCCTCCGTGATCAAGGTGGATCCAACCTTCAACCCCAAAATCTTTAAGACCGGTGCGCCCCATGCCTACTGCGGTATTTAACCCCATATAATCTATGGAACTTTGGGTTAGTTGTAATATTAAGGGTTCGTTCATATCAGCTGCTGCCCTAAGAACCCCTTGTAAGGTTTCGAGATTGTAAAAATTAGTTGCTAAAAGACCTCTTTTTTGACGGGTGAATTCCTGTAATTTATCCTTGATTTTCATTGCTTATTTAATTTTTTCGATATCCTTGATTTTATTTAGAATTTCTTTTTTGGAAGTAAAAGCAGTGGTACCACCGGCACAAGTGGTGCTCAGGGATCCCATAAGATTACCATTTCTAAGACAAGTTTCTAGATCTGCCCCTTCAAGGTATTTTTGAATAAAACCGGCGTTAAAGGAATCTCCTGCTCCTATAGCATCTTTATAGTTCTTATTAAGAAATGGAGGCTCCTTGATATTGATATTCCCAGAAACTAATCGACTACCGTCTTTCCCTAATTTTAGTGCTATAATGTTGGCGCAAGGGATTATTTCATTAAGGGCATCCTCAATATTTAATTTTCCGGTAAGAGCATATATTTCTGCTTCGTTGGGTAAAAAAACATCTACAAAGGGTAGACAACTTTTATAATCAAAATCCCATGATTCTTCAGGGTCATACTGTAAATCTAAAGAAGTGCTTAGTCCAGCCTCTTTCGCCTTTTGAAAAATTTTAATAATATCGTTTTTTATACCTTTCTGCAGGAAATAGCTTGAAAGGTGCAAATGATGAAAGTTTTTTATTTCATTCCAGGGTATGTCGCTAATTTTTAAAGCGTTCATCGCACCGCAATAGGTGACATTAGCCCTATCTTGGTCATAGTTTATCACTACAGTTACCCCTGTCTTGTAGTCAATACATTTCTTGATGAACTTTGTGTCCACTTTTTTCTTTGAAAGTTCATCCAGAACATATTCACCAAACTGATCCTCTCCAATCATACCACAAAAAGAAGTTTCTATTCCTAGGGATGAAATATTAGAGGCCATGATGGCGGATGAACTGCCCAGGGTGAATTCCATTAAATCTGCAACAATTTCAGTTCCTATTTTTGGAAATCCTTGAATATCGTTTAAGATCAGGTCAATATTTAATTCTCCTACAACAAGTAATCTTTTAGTATTCATATTCTTCAATTTTGTATTCCACTTTAGGCAATAACTTTTCTACATCCTGCTTCTGTAAAATTCCTAAATCTTCGTTTAAGCAGTTTGCTGCACCGCAGGCCACCCCATAAGATGCTATTGCTAAAGGGTTCAAACCTTGTTCTACTGCCCGGGCGATGCCGGCAGTCAGGCAGTCTCCACTGCCTACAGTACTGATTATTTTTTCGATCTTAATATTTGCCTTTATAATTTTACCCTTATAAGCCATCCATAAACCTTCCTTGCCCTTTGTTAAGGCTATCAGTTCTACCTGTCCTTTTAAAACTTTTAACAGGTCACGGATTTCATTGCTGCCACATAAATTGAAGGCTTCTTCTTCATTAAGGTGAAGACCAAAAAATGGAGTTTTTAAAGCCTCTAATAATTGGTTTCCAGTACAGTCTAAAATGCTTCTTTTTCGTTGTTTTTTTGCAATTTCTATAAACTGAAAATACGCATCCTTGGGTGCTCTTGATGGCCAAGAGCCTGACAGGCAGATTACGTCAGCCTTTTCCGCATTGATTTCAAATTTTTTTTTGAAGGTCTTCCAGTTGCTATTATTCATTTCTGGACCCGGTTCAAGGAATTCAGTATTATTAAATTTGGAAACCAATGATCGAAGTGTATAACATTTACGGTTATTTCCATCCAGCTCAATACCTGAGATTTTTATGTTCCTTTCCGAACATTGTTTTTTTATCCAATCTCCAGAATTTCCTGCCCAATTGCCAAAGAGACAACTCTCCCCGCCTAATTCTGCTATTGCCATGGCTATATGCACCCCTTTTCCGCCGGGAAACTCTTGTAATCTTTCAAACCTGTTGACTTCCCCAGGTCTGATTTTCTCTAACCAAGCATAACAATCAATTGATGGATTGGGGCAGACGCTCAATATCATTTAATTTATATTTTGCTTGTTATAGATGGTTACTCCCTGTACCACTCTATTTATGGCACCAGAAATTGAAGGATTGTCGGGATTAAGTCCTTTTTGCAGGGATTTATAGTAACCTAATAATTGTCCTATAAGTGTAGTGGGAATAATATTAAGTTTCTGATTTTCCTCTAAATGTAAATCTATATTCAGGCAAGAGTTTAATTTTTTGTTTTCCGGCCTGCCAATACTTAGACATTTAATATTTCTAATATCCTCAGCAATGGACATGGCCAGATCTACTTCATACCTGTGGACGAAATCACTTGCAGAAAAGAGATAAACTAAAAGTGTATTTTCATTGGTAACTGCACGGGGGCCATGTCGAAATCCAAGAAAGGAGTCGTGCTTACAAATTATTTGTCCATCTGTTAATTCTTGTAATTTTAGATGGCATTCTCTAGCTATACCAAGCATAGGGCCTGAACCCAGAAAGACTACACGGTCGAAATTGCTTTTAGCTATCTTTTTAATAACATCCGATTGATCTAAAAGAATCTTGGCCTGCTTGCTGATTTGGGAGATTTCAGCTTCTCTTTTAGCTATGTTATAAATATCACTTATCAAAAGCACGCTTAGTAACATAGAGGTAAAGCTTCCAGTCATCGCCAGGCTTTTATCATTGGCTGCCTCTGGGAGCAGGACAAGGTAAGAGCGCTCTTGATTGCCATAGGCATAATGGGCGAGTTTACCATCTTTATTACAAGATATAATAAGATGATGGATGTTTTTACAAAATTTATCGGCTAATCCTACTGTTTCTAAACTTTCCGGACTGTTTCCTGAGCGTGCAAATGAAATAAGTAATGTAGGTATTTCGGCTTGAAAAAATAATTCTGGATGCGTAACAATATCGGTGGTAGCTATTGCTTTAGTGTTAAATCCTGTATTTTTTTGAACCAAACCTTGAGCAGCTTCTCCTATAAAGGCTGAAGAGCCTGCACCAGTTAGTACTATCTGTAGATCTTTGAGCTGAAACAGCGGTTCAAGAAAGCCACTTATTTTGTTCCTGTTATTTAGTATTAATTGATAAACTGAAATCCATAAGGTCGGCTGGCCAAGAATTTCTTCTTTGGTATATGATTTAACGTGATTATTTACCATCTGTCTCTTTTATGTTTCAAGTATAATGAACAATTAAATAATTTTATTAATTCAAATAAACGAAATAAAATGAAAATAAAAAATTTATAAAAGAAAAAAATATATTGTAAATCAAGAAAATAAATGCCGTTATAGCTATATAATTACTTTTAGGGCATTTTTTTTAATTATTTCCTATTAAAAAGAAAGATAATGAAATATTTGTAATAATTTAATATGTTAAAAAATTACATTATAACATGTATATATTATGTTATAGAGCTTAATCAAAGATAAGAATAAAAAATTTTTGTTAATTGATAAATTAATTTATATTAGCAAAAGGTTTTGAAAGTAAATATTTAAAATTAATATTTCAATTCTATCATTGCTAATGATTTTTTGCTTCTAAATCAGAATTAGGGGAAATTATTTTATTTCGTTGTGTTTTTCAGAGGCAGAAAATTCAATAAACAAAAGAACGGTATGGATGATTGTTGGAGGGGTTCCATTTTTTATAATTTCCTTGCATCCCAATGAGCTGTTTTTTCTCTTGTATGTAATTGAATAATATGCTTTTACAGTATTAAAAAAATTATCCTTGATGTAATTTAAACATAAGTTTAATAATTAATCTGCAAATATGTAAAGGTGGAATTTGGAATGAGCTTTAACAGGCTTAAAACATAATACAGGAGAATAATAAGCTAAAATAATTTTTAAAGCCAGTATTGATAATTATATAAAATTTTTAACCAATAATAATTATATAAAATGAAGAATTTTCTTTTAGTGATATCTAGTATTTTCCTCTTTTATGGATCCCTTCAGGCTCAGGACGATAATATTGATGTTGTCGGAGTTGTTACGGATGCTAAATCTGGTCTTCCACTACCCGGTGTGAATATACTTGAAAAGGGTACTTCAAATGGTGTGATGACCAATTTTGAAGGTGAATTTGAAATTGATGTTCCTGATAATACTGTTTTAGTCTTTTCATATGTAGGTTTTGTAACTAAGGAAAGACAAGTAAATGGTCAAACTCAAATTAATGTGGCAATGGAAGAGGATAAAGCTGCCTTGGATGAAGTGGTTTTGATAGGATATGGTACACAAAAGAAAAAGAACTTAACTGGAGCTATCTCTTCTATAGAAACAGATGATTTGGTGTTGACTGGGGGTGCAGATATAGGAAATATGATAAAGGGAAAAGCGGCTGGATTGAATATTACCCAGAACAGCGCTCAACCTGGGGGTGGTTTGGATATAACAATTCGAGGAGCTGGGTCAATTAATGCTAGTAATGATCCGTTAATTGTAGTTGATGGTTTTCCTATTACAGATTTACAGCAACCCGATACGGGAGGCAGGTATGATGCAGGAACCCAGAGTATACTAAATACTTTTAATCCTAATGATATTGAATCTATAGAGATTCTAAAAGATGCCAGTGCAACGTCTATATATGGGGCCAGGGCAGCTAATGGTGTGATTTTAATAACTACTAAACGAGGCGTACAGGGTAAACCTACTGTACAATACTCTTTTTCCACTTCTTTCCAGCCGTATAACAATCCCTTTGATGTTTTTCCCTTAAACGAATGGATGGAGGTGAGGAATGAAGCCGCCTATGAAGATTGGCTGTTTACGAATAATGTGGCTCCCTGGGGTGAACGGACCTTAGAAGAAGCTCAAGCAGATCCTGTACAAGGTCAATACCAGCAGCTTTATACCCAGAATGCTATTGACAATGTAGGTGAGGGAACTGATTGGGTTGATCTAGTGACCAGGAACGGGATGATAGAACAACATAATATCTCAGTTTCTGGTGGAAGTAAAAATTTTAATTATAGACTTTCAGGTAACTATTTTGATCAGCAAGGGGTAGTTGAAAATTCGGCACTTACTAGGTATACTATTCGGGGAAATTTAGACCAGACTTTTAATGATTATGTCAAGCTTGGATTTAATTTTTCTACAAGTAGAATAAACAATGAAAATAGTTCTCTGGGCGGGGGGAATTGGGAAAATTCTGGTATAATAAGAGCTGCAATGCAACAAGGGCCACATATTCAGGCGGTGGATGAAGATGGTAATTATCCTATTAACCCACAATTGTCCCAACAACCAAACCCTTATTCCTTACTAACGATTACTGATAGGGGGAGGATCGAGAGGACCATGATTAACTCCTTCTTGGACTTAACTCCTTTTGAAGGACTTTTGGTGAGATTAAAGGGCGGAGTAGATCGAGGTCTTACAAATAGATGGAGTTATATTCCGAAAACTACATTACATGGGGCCCTGGAAGATGGAAGGGCTAGTATTTCTGAAGTTGATAATAACCATTACCTAATTCAAGCAACCGCAAATTATAATCGTGAGATTGGGGATGGACATAATTTGGATTTATTAGTAGGACTTTCTGAAGAGCATTTCAAAGATGCTTCTAACAGTAGTGGGAATACTGGATTTATTACTGATGCCTTTTTATGGAATAACCTGAACGCGGGTACGGGCACTAGGAGTGTAAATTCTTATGGCCAGGAAAGAATGATTGCATCATATTTCAGTAGAATCAATTATAATTTCAAAGAAAAGTATCTAGCTACTTTTACTATAAGAACCGATGGTTCCAGTGTTTTTGCAAGGAATAACAAATGGGCCACTTTTCCTTCAGGTGCATTCGCTTGGAATATCACGGAAGAATCATTTATGGATAATATTGATAATATTTCACAGCTGAAATTAAGGTTAAGTTACGGTCAAACAGGAAATGCTTCCATTGGTAGTAATGCGTTTGCGGCTTATTCAGCTTATCCGGCATATCTTTCCGGAGATGATGTAAGAAATATTGGGGTTTCTCTTTCAAGACTTGAAAATCCTAATTTGAAGTGGGAAACAACCACTGAGGCTAATCTTGGAATCGACTTTGGGATATTTAATAATCGAATTAACGGCTCATTAGAATTATACCATAGAATAATTTCTGATCTGTTAGCTACGAAACCTCTTAATTCTTATCATGAAATAAATGCCGTGATTGCAAATATTGGGGAAACAGAAAGTAAGGGTGTTGAAATCACCGTTAATACTCATAATATTAAAAGCACTGACTTTCAATGGAAGAGTACATTTACCTTTTCTAAGTTCAAGGATAATTGGAGAGAGAGGGCTGATGATTGGAAGCCTGCGGTTTATGAAAGTACGAACGATCCCATTAGAGCCATATATAGCAGGATTTCTGACGGCATTATGCAAGAGGGGGATGAAGTTCCTGCTCAGCCTAACTTAGAACCGGGAATGATAAAGCTCGTAGATTTTAATGGTTTTGTAAGAGACGAGGATGGGAACCCTGCAGTTGACGAAAATGGTCGTTTCCTGAGGACTGGAGAACCTGATGGAATAATAGATGAGGCGGATACAAAGCTTATAGGGACTTCAGATCCTGATTTCATCATAGGTTTTTCGAACATAATAAATTACAAGAATTTTGATCTTAAATTCGATTTTAATGGAATGTTGGGACGCAAAATGGTCGACCCCAATTACACTGCTTACGGAGTAAGTGCAGAACCTATTTTTACCTATGGCTATAATGCCCTGAGAACAGTTAAAGATCGCTGGACTCCTGAAAACCCTTCTACAACTCAGCCAAGTTCTTATCATTCATGGTCTGAATACGGGTCTGGGGATTTCTTTTTAGAAGATGCATGGTTCATTCGTTTGCAAAACGTTTCCTTGGGTTATAATCTGCCTCAGACATGGTTTGGAGGTTTAGTGCAGCAAGCGCGTATTCATGCTGATGCTCAAAACCTTTTCGTGATTACTCCTTATGGCGGAATAGATCCAGAAACGGATTCTTATACTGCTGCTTATCCTAATGTCAGTACCTATACATTGGGAATAAACTTAACGTTTTAAAAATAAAAAATAAAAGATATGAAAACACATCAAATAATAATTTTACTTGCTGCTATCATTAGCTTGAATAGTTGTACAAAAGAACTTGAACTGGTAGATTATGGAGAAATTAATCCGGCAATTTTCCCGCAATCAGCAGCCGATGTACAGGCTATGGTTGATGCTTCTTATTATCCGTTACGGGCATCTTGGTGGGATGGAATAAACACACCGTCTGAAAGGGGGATTATGTTTGCAAATGCCTCCACCACTGAAGTTCTAACAGGTGATTTCGGAGTTCAATTAAATGCGAGTTTGCTCAATTTCAACCCGGCAAGTACAGAGATTACATTATTTTATGACTCTTACTACAATAAAATCAGCCGCATGACAACCACAATTGATTATATACAACAAGCAGATGTGAGTGAGGAAATTAAGACAAAAGCTATTGCAGAGGTTCGATGTGCAAGAGGGATGCTGGCCTATTATTTATACGATATGTATGGTCCAATAGTTATAGCACCTTTGGAGGTTTTGAAGAATCCTCTTATAGAAGAGCCCTTGGCAAGACTTTCCCACGATGAAATGGTTAATTTTATTGAGGCTGATCTTCAAGCGGCTGCTGAAGGTCTTCCAACTCCGCAGGAAACGGAATATGGGCGATTTAGTAAAGGTCTTGCAAAAATGCTTTCTATAAGGTTAAATCTTAAAGAAAAAAGATGGGATGAGGTTATTAAACTTTCAGATGAAATCATAGCTATGAATTATTATGAGCTGGATCCTGATTATTTAAGCTTATGGGAATTGGATGGAGCAAGAGGCAGCCAAGAAGTAATCTGGGCTATTCCAAATGATTATGAAGGGACTAGTGAAAACCAATGGCAGATGATGGCGCTGCCATCGAATTATCCAGGCAGAGGGGGCTGGGGAACTGTTCAAAGTACCTGGTGGTTTTATGACACTTTCGAAGATGAGGATGTTCGGAAAACAAATCTTATTGCGGAGTATACTGGAACAGACGGGATAACCTATAATAGGAGCAATCCTGGCACCAACCTTAACTTAGGGCCGCTTCCGCTAAAGATGGATCCTGACGTAGCAAGAACGACTATGCTTTCAACAGTTGACCTTATACAATACCGATATGCAGATGTTCTTCTTTCAAAAGCGGAAGCAATCGCTAACTCTTCTGGTCCAAATGAAGAAGCGATGGAGCTGGTAAACCGGATTCGTAGAAGAGCCGGTTTGGATGATTTTGAATTGAGTAATTATAGCAGTCTATCAGATTTTAATGACATGATCTTAACGGAGAGAAGTCATGAATTTTGGTGTGAGAATGGACAGTACCGTGCAGATCTTATCCGCCATAATAAGCTTATATCTAGGGTTATTGAAGTTACACAATCGCCATACGCAACAGCAACAGATACTGTATATCCCTTTTCTTTGGAAAGGATCAGTGAAGGAAAAGGAGAATTTATTCAAAATCCAGGTTATAACTAATAGTCTGTAATGAGGATAGAACTGAAAACATACAAAATTAGAAGGAAAATGTTTAACGGATTATTGTGGAGCCTGCTCTTTTGTAGTTTAAGTTTGGGTTGTTCTGATTCAGAAACTAATGAAGAGTTAGAAGAAAATAAACCGGAAGGAATAATTTACGCGGAATCACAGGAGATTTTCCCTAATCCAGGCAGAGGTTTCTATGATCATACAGAGGCCCATAATCCAAGTGATGGCTTGACCTCGGCACAAATTGGTTCCCTTAGATCGCAAAATGTATCCTTGATTATTCGGGTTTACTATTTGACCAATTATAGAGAGAAACTAATAGAGCAGGCAATGTTAGAAATGATCAATAGAGATATGGAAGCCATACGTGAAAATGGGGTCAAAGCTATTGTAAGGTTTGCATATACTAATGAAATGGAAGGGGAAGATGCTTCACTGGAAAGAATAGAAGAACATGTGGAGCAGTTGGCTCCTGTGCTTAATTCAAACAAAGATGTATTAGCTTTTATTCAGGCTGGATTTATCGGTCCATGGGGGGAGTGGCACAACTCTACTCATGGACTAACTACTGTAGAAAACGAACGTAAGGTTCTTTTCAAGTTGCTTGAGGAGCTTTCTCCGGATCTCCTGATCCAGGTAAGAACTCCGGGAGCCAAACAAAAGATCTTCGAAACTACGGAGCCTATTGAAGAGTCAATAGCCTACACAGATGAATTTCGTGCCAGGGTAGGTCACCATAATGATTGCTTTATGGCAGGAGTAGACGATTATGGTACATATGGAAACGTAGAGGCCGAGAAAAAATACATCAGCCAGGAAGCCTTATATGTTCCTACTGGCGGGGAAACCTGTCCTCCCCAAGGAGATTATCCAGATTGTTTAAAAGCGCGCAATGAAATGAAACTCCTGAAATGGACCTATTTGAACCGGGATTACTATCAGGCTGTGATTAGTAGATGGGAGGATGCAGGATGTCTGGATGAATTTAAACGTAATTTAGGTTATCGCCTGGTTTTGTTAACTGCAGATTTACCGGAACAAGCAAGGCAACATGAGGCCTATAGATTCGAGATTAGTTTAACCAATAAAGGTTTTGCACCGCTATATAAACCTAAAGTAACTAACCTGGTCTTTCTAGATCAGGAGCAGGGAAAACAGTATTCCTTTGAACTGGATGCATATCTGCGAGAAATAAAACCGGACAAAACCTTTGTGATAGCACAAGAACTGGATTTATCAGAAATCTCAGCTGGAGATTATGAACTTCATCTGGAAATTGCCGACGTATCAGAGAGGTTGGAGCAAAGAGTAGATTACAAGGTGCGGTTGGCTAATACGGACACCTGGGATCCCGGAAGTGGTATGAATAGGCTTCATCAGCAAGTAACTGTGCTGGCAGATTAACCAGATAATTTGAATCTCTAATTTAATTAACAATCATTTTATACTCAATATCATGAAAAAAAATAAATATATAACTTTCCTAAGTATGTTGGTATTAATTCTCAGTGTCTCGTGCAGTACGGAGGAAGATACTTCCAGTGACACAAAAGCTGTTTTTAGTTATGTGACGGATGGATTTCTGGTGAATTTCACCAATTTTTCCAGAAACGCCGAGGAATATCAATGGGATTTCGATGACAATGGAGCTACCTCAGATCGTTCCAACCCGGCTCACGTGTTTCCAGCAAAGGGTGAGTACCTTGTGAGTCTTACTGCAATTAGAGGAGACCAGACGAGTACTTTTGTTGATACCGTTCGCATTACTGGTCCCAATATTAAAATTGATGGAGATTTCACGGATTGGGAACATGTGGAGTATAACTTTGAAAATCCAGAGGGTAGCGAAGGGTCTCTTTTAAAAATCAAAACCTTTGCATCTGGGGATGCGCTGAATTTCTATATAGAGGGAACCCCCGATATGAACCTAGCTGTTATGAATTTTTATTTTGATACCGATAATAACCCAGATACAGGTCACCTCAGTTGGATGTTTCCAGCAGCCTCAGGAGCCGAAATTATGGGTGAAGGATTTTACAATTCCGATGATCCTGCGGCCTCTTCAGGAAATGTAAGCGAATATGCTGGACCCGGAGGTGGAGATTGGACTTGGAATACCATGGCCTCTTTTGCTGAAACCGTAAATTTCTCCGAATTCGATACTAACGATGGAAACAAAGTAATAGAATTTTCTATATCACGTGATATTCTGGGGGAGGATGTTGGAGATGTTGTGAATTTTGCACTTACAGAAAGTGATTCTGGTTATACTCAAATTGGAGCTGTTCCTGCTTTTAGCACACCGGAATCTGCATTTATACCAATTGAGCTATAAGAATATCATAATGGATTTTTAGCTATACATATACATGAGAGAAGAAGTATAAAATTCATCTTGATCAAAAAAAGTTAGAAATGTAGGTATGGATGATTCTGATAGAGGCGAAACAGAAATTATCGAGGTTAAAAAAACTTCTGATTTTGAACTCAACGGTAAAGGAGAAAATCCAAACTGGAATTCTGCGGAATGGATAACTTTACCTCAACGTAATTCATCGGTTGAAAATCAGCTAACTAGAGCTAAAGTATTGTATTCAGAAAATGGTATTTATTTTCTGTTCTATTGTGAAGATAAAGAACTCACTGCTACTATGAATTCTGATTTTGAAGATCTTTGGAATGAAGATGTGGTGGAGGTTTTCCTTTGGCCAAATAATTCCGCCCCGGTGTATTTCGAGTATGAAATTTCTCCTCTGGATTATGAACTTCCAATATTGGTTTCTAATGAAGAGGGTAATATCGTAAGATGGATGCCTTTTCATTATGATTCAGATAGGAGAACTCGCCATGCTACAAGCGTCGAAGGCGGAGAAAAAAGAAGTCACTCAAAAATTTTAAGCTGGAAGGCAGAATTCTTTATACCCTTCCAGCTTTTAAGACCTCTTTTAAATATTACGCCAGGGGTAGGCTCAATGTGGAAAGGAAATATTTGTAGAATTGATTACCAGAGGGAGAAGGCAATTTTATGGTCCAAAGCTCCCATAGAAACTAGTTTTCACGAGTATGAACATTTTGCTAATTTCTTATTTCAGTAAGAAAGCAGAATGATATGAAGAGCTAAAGGAACACCAGATAAATACTCGGACTTTTGAACTAGATTTCTTTAAAATTATCTAGTTTAATTTTTTTCAGGTAGATACCAGCTAAGGAATTATTAAATAAGTCTGTACGCAAAATATAAAAGAATGTGGGATTTTGCTCTAAAGCTTTAATAGAATAAATAATCGAATGATAAAATTTTTTTGGATTTCAAATCAATAATAGAGCTTCCATACTGTGAATTTATTTGTTTAATGTATATTTTCTAATATGGATTTATAGGTAATGGAAGTTTGAGCTAAGAGCCTCATCTAGCAGCTTTCAACGATATGCATTCCACGTAAAAAAAATCAAATTATGATAAGAGAAATTTTTACAACTCTTCTGGCAATAATGACTTTTAGCTTTTCTTTTGGACAAGAAAAGGAAATTCTTTTAAAGGAATATGATCCTGTTTCCATATATAATATTCCAGAAACATTGCCTAAAAAGGCCAAGTTCCCTGTTATTGATATGCATTCTCATCCCTATGCCAAATCAAAAGCAGAAATTGAGAAATGGATTGAAACCATGGATCAGGCTGGAATAGAAAAGACAATAATTCTCACTTACCAGACCGGAGCAGCTTTTGACAGTATCTATGATATCTATTCCAAATATCAAGGTCGCTTTGAAGTATGGTGTGGGATTGATTATACAGGCTACGATGAGCCGAACTGGACTGAAAAAGCTTCAGAAGAACTCCTGCGATGCTATAAAAAAGGTGCACGAGGTGTGGGAGAGTTGGGGGATAAGGGTGAAGGTCTCTCTTATTCTAAACCCACTGCAGCTTCCGGGATGCATATTGATGATGAAAGGATGGATGACCTTCTCAAAAAATGCGGAGAATTGGGAATGCCGGTTAACATTCATGTTGCTGAACCATTCTGGATGTACCAACCTATTGATAAGCATAATGACGGCCTGATGAATGCTCAAGAATGGAAAGTAGACACCACAAAAGGAGGCATACTGGGGCATGCAGCCCTATTGACGACCTTGGAGAATGCGGTCAACAATAATCCGGAGACAACTTTTATTGCCTGCCATTTTGCAAATACAAGTTATGACCTTAATCTTTTGGGCAATCTTCTGGATAAGTCTCCCAACCTGTATGCAGATATTTCGGCACGATATGCGGAGACCGCTCCGATTCCACGTCATGTGAAGAAATTCTTTGAAAAGTACCAGGACAGACTGCTCTATGGTACTGATATGGGACTGGCACCATCAATGTACACCACTACCTTCAGGATTCTGGAGACTGAAGATGAACATTTTTATCAGAAAGATTTGATCAGTTATCATTGGCCCTTGAATGGTTTTGGTTTATCTAACAATGTTTTAAAGAAAGTATACTATGAGAATGCAAGACAAATTCTTCAATAAAAGAAACCTTTTTATTATTGGTTGCGTCCTGCTCGTTGTTGTGGGTATTACAGGCTTCACCATTAAAAAAGGGACCAAAGAACCATCTATGAGGATAACTCATGGGAATCTTGTTTATGAAGTAAATGCTGCATTATATACCCGTATTTCATCAAGCTTTCCCGATAGTAAACCAGTCATGGATGATTACCAGGCCTCAGAAAGGATTACTTTAGATGAGAGGGTTATATCCGATTTTGAACTTAAGGAGTGGCAGGAGAGTAAACTAGACGGAGATTTGCCTGCAAGAGAATGGCTAGTAAAAGGGGTGTATGAAGATAATGGTCTCAAACTGGCGAAGAATTTAAAATTAACTGCGTATGATGATTTTCCCGGTTTGATTGCAGTGGAAGTAGAATATGTCAACCTATCCGAGAAGGATATGTTTATTGAAGAATGGAGGAACGGGAATTATAATATCGTTCCTCAAGGAGATCAACCCCCTTTCTGGGCTTTTCAGGGAAGTTCGTCGTCCCGGCGCAGTGACTGGATCAAACCTCTCGAGCCCGGTTATTATCAGAAGAACTACATGGGGATGAACGATTCGGATTACGGAGGTGGAATTCCTGTTACCAGCGTTTGGAGACCGGATTTGAATGTTGCTGTAGGACATTTGTCACTCGTACCTGAGCTGGTAAATCTCCCAACTGAATTGTTAGAGGATTCTAAGGTTTCCATAGGTATTTCCAAGGAATTCGACGAACGAACCTTATTTAAAGCAGGAGATACTCTTTCCACTTTGGAAACCTTTGTTTCCATAGCCAGGGGAGACTATTATGAGAACCTTGCTAATTACTCTGAACTGATGCAGGCAAAGGGTATAGAAATAGTAGAACCGGAGGAGGCTGCTTTTGAGCCTATATGGTGTGCCTGGGGGTATGGGAGAGAGTTCACAATGGAAGAAGTAATCAATACCCTTCCAAAGGTAAAAGATTTGGGGATAGACTGGGCTGTTTTGGACGATGGGTTCCAGGTTGCTGAGGGCGACTGGCAGCCGGCTGCCGACAGATTTCCTGATGGTGAAGATGCAGTCGAAAACCTGGTTGAAACAATTCATGATCATGGTTTAAAAGCGAAAATATGGTGGACGCCTCTTGCCGCCGATCCTCACAGCAAGTCTCTGAAGAATGTTCCCGGAATGAAAATAAGACTGGAAAATGGAGCACCGCAGTTTATTACCTGGTGGGACGCCTATTACCTTTCTCCCACTAAAGAGAAGACTATTGAACATACCAAAGATCTTCTTGATCTGTTTTTGAATAAATGGAAATTCGACGGACTGAAAATGGATGGGCAGCACATGAATGCTGTGGCCCCTGATCATTCTCTGGAAAAACCGGAAGAATCCGTTAAGGGCCTCCCGGATTTTTTCCATATGATATATGAAGAAGCACGAGAGATCAATCCGGATGCAGTTGTTGAAAATTGTCCTTGCGGTACGGTTATGTCTTATTATAATATGGCGACTACCAACCAAACCGTTTCTTCCGATCCATTATCAAGTTGGCAGATACGCCATAAAGGAAAAACATATAAAGCTCTGGTTCCTAACACCGCCTATTACGGGGATCACGTAGAATTAAGTGATAATGGGAATGATTTTGCAAGCTCGTTTGGTATTGGGGCTGTACTGGGAACAAAGTTTACCGTACCCAGTTCTACCGCGAATGAGGAGGCGGCTGAGTTTATTTTGACCGAGGACAAGGAAACAATCTGGAAAAAATGGTTTTCACTCTATAATGAGAAGATGCTATCTAAAGAAGAGTATCTTGGGAATCTGTATGACATTGGATATGATAAACCTGAAGCCCATGCTGTAAAAAAGCAAGATAGACTGTATTTTGCTTTTTATGCAGATTCTTGGGAAGGAGAAATAGAGTTGCGAGGGCTAGAAAACAATACTGAATACCTTATCCTGGATTATTTCAATCAGGTAGATTATGAGAAGGTAATAGCATCCGACCCCTATATAGATGTAGCGTTTAAAGACTTTATTCTTCTAGAGGCTACTCCAGTAAAAAAATAGTAAAAAATCTTCTGCACTACTTCCAAAGTGGCCATTGAAAAACTTAATTATCATTTTTGAATTATAAGGAATCACTGTTGAAGCTTAAACTTAAAACACTTGTACCAAATAAGATAAGATTATGGAGATAATTTTTAAAAGGAATAGCGCCCTCTTAATTGCTGGTTTAGTGTTAATATGTTTTTTTTGTGCCGGACAGGCTACTGAAGGTGATGATAGGGTAGGCCTGCTTGTGTTGCAAGATCTAGATTATACAGAAAACCCGATTGACATTCCCAATCCGGACAGAGGGTTTTACAGACCTCAAGAATATGTAGTGCCTGTAGATGCAAAAGAAACTCCGGATTTACCTGAATTAGGATCCACTATAACCGGTACAACAGTTTTTGTTAATGCACGTATTATCTATATGTCATTCGACCTGAAAAACTTTTCATCAAATGCTCCTCTCAACCGATTGCCAAAAGGACCTTGGAGTGAAGATGAAAATGTTGAACCAGATTACGGAACAACACAAGCTTTAACACCTGCTGCGTTGGATTATGTTCGGGCAGCACTCCAAAGACTAAGAGAGAGCAAAGCCGTTGCCTTGGTGAAATTTAGTTATGATGGCCGGGGGTATACCTATAATAATAGGAGAGGATATGACGAATTCATTCATGATCCTGAACCAGGGGCACCAAAAGGTCGAAATTGGTATGAAACAGGAGAAGTCAATGAATCTGATTCGTGTGGGATCCCAGGGCATAAAGATAAAAACTGGGTAGAATATCATCTTTGGCAGCTCGGAGGGGTTTTCAGTGAATATGAAGAAAGTATAATGGCTGTTAAAGGAGGTATCTTTGGTCCATGGGGCGAAATGCATTCCTCATCATATTCTGGAAATGCAGAGGATTACCATTGGCTGCTAACAGCATTACTGGATTATGTTCCCGCTTCACGGTCAATTTTAGTGCATGCAGGCGGAGTAATGGGATGGCATAACCTTGAGTATGGTACCAATTACAGCTTTGATAATTTAATGCCCGCTCCAAACCCCGGAACAAAAGCACAGCGTTTCGGTATGTTCAACGATAGTTATTCTGCGGGAGGGAATGATTATAGTGATAATGGCTCGCTTTCGGAAGGGTTTCGATTAATTGGAGGCGAATATAACCGAAATGCCGCTTTAGAGTGGATGAGAAATCAAAATAACTTCTATGGGGGTGAAACCGTTGGGCCTGGTTCTAAGGATAATATCTATCCAAGATTACCGAATGTTCTTTATGAAGCAGCCTATGCTAAAACAACTCATTTAAATACAAGCTATAACCCTAATACTTACGGGCTGTGGGGTGACTTTGTCTATAGTAAAGAAAATATTACTGAACCCTTTACATCTCCTCATGATGGAGTGACTCGAACTGCCATTTTTGATCCGGTTTATAACGGGCGAAACGCGATGGAATATATTCGGGACAGGTTGGGCTACCGGTTAGTACTACGCGAGGCTTATGTAAGTGAATGGGTTAAACCTAATGGCACCCTTAAATTCGAGGGTAAGATTCAAAATGTAGGTTTTGGCAATGTTGTAAACAGGAAAGATGTATCGGTAATTCTGCAAGCAAAAGATAGTTTCAACATATATAAGACATTAACTAACCTTGATGCAAGTCACTGGAAGCCATTTATAAACAATAGGCCAGATAATACTAATGCCTGGCATAAGGTGAACTTCTCGATCAATTTGGATAAATTTGGGGAGATGCCTGCTGGTGATTATGATATATATTTGAAGATCAACGATCCTAAGGAAACCAGTCTCAACAAACGCAGTATACAGTTTGCCAACTATGATATTTGGAATACTTCCTTAGGTGCAAATTTAATTGGTTCCACTACAATTGAACCCTAACCAAATAAATTGAAGAAACAGTATTAAATCCGGTTGACCGTATCTCTATGGTGTTTTTGAGAAAGCCGGAATTATATATACATCAATTTTAAAAAACTTATTAAGTTAATTCTAAATTTGAATAGCATTTAAGCAAGGATTGGGGTGTCGTGTTTAAACTTCCTCTCATTAAAAACAATAATCTATTGGTGCCCAATCCGTATTTTGGATTAGGTTTCATCGGTTGAAGACTCACAGCAAATGCCTCTGTATGTACTAAGTATGAAAAGTGAGATTATAAGCTAATCTTATTTTTTTAAAGACGAAATATGTGAAAAAATTAAAAACAATTACTTAAATCCTATGAAGAGTTGCAGCAATGGTGATTTCGTTTTTAATGGAATAAACGATTTCAGCCGTATTATAAATAAGCTCGGGAATTAGTTGGCATCGGTATGCTTTCTTGTCGATATAAATTTTAAGGGTTTTTGACCTGGAAATACAGATAAGGCTGAATGATATGCTTACTACGAAAAGATATTTTCTCTATATTTTATTCGATCTACCTGTTTAAATCCTTTAATCCAGTCTTATGATAGGTGATAAAAAATGTACATAGTCAAACTCCTTCTTTTGAAGGTAAAAACATACAAGATAGTGTCCTGGTTCAACAATTATTTATTTGGGATTCCCTATCCTGAAAAAGGACTTTATAAGATGAAAAACATATTACTTTAAATTTACTCTAATACCTTAAAAGGTCAAATTGATAAAATAAATATAGCCCCAATAGCTAAAATTAGTCCAATTATTAGAATAGGACCCGGCATGACACCGTAAATAATTAGTGACAACACTATTGTAATTAGAGGTGCAAGTCCTGTAAGAGGCGCCACAATTATTGCTTTCCCATAGCGAAAAGCATAAACGAGGGTTAGGGCACCTATTGCATTTAATACATGTACTATAGCCGCGAGATATGGTCCTTTAAAGCCCCAATTAATCGGTTGACTGAAATCGGTCATCCATAAGGCAAAAGGCGCTAAGATTAGCCCCATTAAAGCCATGTAGAAGAAAATGCTTTCTGCTTTCATGGTTTCATTGGAAAATTTCATAATAAAAGCTTGTAAACCCCAGGCCGCAAATACCAGAATTGAAAGACCAAGCCATAGATATCCTCTTGCATCCGATGCTCCGGGTTCTTGATAGGATAGGAAGAAAATAGCTACCATTGCCGTTGCAATGCCAATCCATTTCAAAAAGGATGTTTTTTCTTTTAAGAGAATTACCGAAAGAAGAATGGTAAGGGCAGGGGAGAGTGATATTAAGGGGAAAATGATATATGCAGGGCCGTCGCGAAGCGCTTGGAAAAGCAGGAGTTGTCCTCCTGCACCAAGAATTCCCACGGCTGATCCCAACAGGATCGAACGTTTATTGGTTTCTATTTTCCACTTTACAAAATATAAGGCGATTACGGCACATGGAATCATGGTTAGTGACCATGTTACATAGCCTAGAGTAGCAGGAAAACCCTCTTTTTCTGGAATTTCAATAAGTGCGCCCCAAACGCCCCAAAAAACCGTTGTAATGATTGCATAAAAGAACCACGAACGTGATTTTCCCATAAACTTTACGATTATAATTTTAGCGATTATTTAATTTTCAGGGAAGAATCATGTAGAACCCTGAGCAATAAAATAGCTGCCTACTTTCTTTCGAAAACAGGCAATTCATTTAGAGCTACTTCTATCTCAATGTTCTTTCCTCCTTTATATATTTTGTCTTTCCAGGTCCACCTTCCTTTGGGTAAAATAACCGTCCTGGAAGAAACACCCCTCTGTAAGATAGGTGCAACAAGAATATCAGACCCTAACATGAACTGATCTTTTATATTATAATAACCCTCTCCAGGGAACTCATATTCCATTGGCCTGACTATTGGTTCGCCATTTTCCGATGCTTGGTGAACTAGATCCATAATAAGTGGTAAATACTGCTTTCTTAGCTCCACCGATTTTTGTACGGCTTCGAAATGTTTTTCATCTAAAACCCTCCAAGGAGCAACTGAAAATTGCATCATGGGCATAAGAGCGTGAACCTGTGCAGATCGTACGATCAATTCCTGATCCACAGCTTCCAGATTAATGAAGGAACCGAATTCCCCGCCTCCAATCATATCAGGAGCATTAAAAGGATAGCCTATAAGACCTTGAAGTAACATCTGGGGGATTAACATCTGAAGATCATCCCAGTTATGACCTTTATCATGTAATCTTTGTGCCAGGGGCTGGCCTCCCATTTTCCAGGATGCTCTATATTCGTTTAAAGGGTACTTCAGACCAAACTTCTGAAAAGTCAGTGTATGTTCATTAGGAGAAACATCTTTAAAGGATTTTAACGGCTGGTCATAGAAGTAACTGTCTCCTGCATCAAATTTAAATCCATCAATACCATAGGTATCCACCAGCCTGTCCAGCTGTTCCTCGTACCAGCTAACCGCACCAGGATTGGTGAAATCAAGGACTCCGCTCGCGCCATTCCACCAGCGAACAATCAAAGGATTGTTGTCGCCCGTAGCTTCTTGAATCAGGTACTTTTTATCCTCCAAATTTCTGTAAACGTCGCTGTCAGGACTAACAAATGGACAAACCCACAGCATCACCTTGAACCCCATCTGATGTAACGAATCTACCATTTCTTTAGGATCTTCGAATCTACCTTCGTGGAATTGCCATTTTCCATAATCCTCTTGCCAGTTGTCATCGATCATTAGAACTCCGGGAGGGAACCCGTTCTTAATGATGTTCTGCGCATATTCGAGGATATCTTCTTGATTTTGATTGTAAATAAGTTCAATCCAGGTATTGTATTGAGGTTTGGTAAAGAGAAGAGTATCTGGTATTTTTCCAGATGCAGGGAAATATTCAGAGGAAGCAAATTGAAAAGCTTCTTTTAAATTACTGTCTTTACTTGATCTTTTAACATCGATAGGAGATCCATAAGAGGCAACTGATATTTCACTTTCACCTATTGTAAATTTTATAGGTGACTCAGACCATATGATCCTTCCTTTATCAGAGAGCAGGAGCGGCTGTATTTGGTTACCTTCATTATTCCCCATCAAGTCTATGGAATATTCCTCATTGGGTTCAAAGGGCATTAAATGCCCCTCCCTTACAACTCCTGCCCACCACTTCTCCTCAGGGAGTAATTCAACGGTGGTAGAATCTGTTATTTCCTGAGCTTTAAGAAAAAAGGATGCCATTAAACAGGTGGTTAATAGAAATCTTTTGTACAAAACTTTTTTCATGCTGGTATATTTATTATATGCACTATCGCTGTTAATCATTCAAGGTTAAGGTCAAATTAAGATCATTGTATCCTGTCTCTTCATCCCATACATCTTTATTTGCTAGTCTGATGGCGTACTCTGGCCGCTCGGCAATGGATGAATTGGAATCAGGTAAAAATATATGGACCGTGTACTCTCCAGCTTCCACCTCCTTCAGGTCAAAACTCTGCTCCAGGTTTATTTCATTGGTCCAAAACCTGATATCGGTTTCCAATGGTAGTCGAATTTCTTTTTGAGTTGAAATATTTTTCAAAACCAAAAACACAGGTCGTTCCTTTACAGGGGAAGCATATCCCACATTTTTAAAATCGAGTTCAATATCAAATTGTTCAGATATACTTATGGTTTCAGGGATCACAGCACGTTGCAGTACCAGACGGTATCCCAGATTCTTTTTAATATCATCCATGCATCCACCATCTACCCAGTCGTTATTTACTTCATTATTATAATCTGCGTTGAGATAGGTGTAATGTAATTTTCTCAAGTCTTCATCGGCCATTCCCCCAGGAGCACAATCATTTTCAGGACTATAACCGTCAGAACAAGTTTCCCCACCTATAACAACCCATTTACTGTCTTCCGCAAAATAAGTTTTAAGGGTTTCTATATCCATACTTGCCGGAGTGTTGGAGTTGCCATAGTCTTTATAAGTGCCAAAATCATCCGCACTGGCAAATAAACAATCATTGTGGATACCTATCCGTGCTTTGTCGGAACCACTGAAAGCCTCATCTTTGGTAAGTGGAGCTGAAGAGGTCTCTGCATCAATGCCGTAAACAGCTCGCTGTTTGATTTGAGGATATCGAACTTGAACCATTATTTCTTTCGGGACAGCGTCCAATAAAGCTTTGAGAACTTCAATTCGATCCTCCCAGTTTTCATCAGTCAATTTCCCCTGATTACCGTTTGAAGAAGCATCACCAAAGTGATCTGTATAATACTGTTCACCCCATATACCAATGAATCCCATCTGAATGGTAAAAATCACGTCTGCATTTGCTGAAAGAATTGGACCAACCTGATCTATATGTTGTAAAATAATCTCCTTTGATGCATCACCATATGGCGGACAAAAAGAACCTTCAGGACAATCTCCAGAACGAGGGGAGACCGTATAAGCAAATCGTGGAATTAGTTTCACCCCGGCTTCTCTTGCGGCATCAAAATCGTCCTGCATGGAGTCAAGGTAATCTTGTGAGATTGGTTGATCTACAAAATCTTCTAATACAAAATAGCGGAATACCAGCGAATTATAGGTCCGGTAGGAGGAACCGTTCGAGGTGGTTTCTTCCCTGTAATTCTTTAAATTTTCTGCTGAAAGCACTTCATAATTGTTTGATGAAACTCTTGAAGCGCGATAGAAGCCTCTTTCTGGATTCACAAAATCCATACTGGATTTTTCAAATGTTATTTCATTTTTAGAAGTAGTAGGTGTTGTTGATTCCTGCACTTCTTTCCCTTCATTTTCATTGCAAGACATAAATAATAGAAGGGTCAATAATGTAACCAATGTTTTCATAATATAGTTTTTATTAAAGATTAATTTGCACCTTTTTGATTAGGATTTCTATGAATTAATAAAAATCCTGTATTTAGGAATAATACTTTCATTTTCTTTGTTTTTTACTTACGCAATATATATAAAAAAAATAGAACGATAAATGACAAAACTATTTCAGGTAGAAATATCTTTGTAAAAATGCAGGAAATTTAACTATTAATTTATCATAAACAATAGATGTTATGGGGTTTTAGCTATTATAAAGTAAATTTTTAAAATAAAATAAATTTATATTTTCACTATAAATAAAAAAAGGAAACGAAAGTTTTGTTTTAATATTTCATGATTTATATATAAATTGGGCTTTTATCGGAAAGACTAGTTGACCGAATAAAATCTGATTATTTAAACAATCAACATAACCATGAACCTAACAGATAGAAAGAAAGAAAACAGTAAACTAAAATCTTCAAATGACTCAACCCGTTCAATTATAATGATCGGAAGTTTGTTTTTTATTTTCGGATTTGTAACATGGTTAAATTCTGTTCTGATCCCTTATCTTAAGATTGCCTGTGAGTTAAGTAATTTTGAATCTTATTTGGTCGCATTTGCTTTTTACATTGCCTATTTAGTAATGGCAATACCATCAGCTTGGGTCCTTAAAATGACTGGTTTTAAAAAAGGGATGTCCGTAGGTTTGGTGGTGATGGCTTTAGGAGCCTTAACATTTATTCCGGCGGCGCTTACCCGAACGTACTATCTTTTTCTAATTGGCTTATTTATTCAGGGAACTGGATTAGCTGTTTTACAAACGGCTGCAAACCCGTATATCACCATTCTCGGTCCTATTGAAAGTGCCGCAAAAAGGATGAGTATAATGGGGGTTTGTAATAAAGTTGCAGGGGGTTTGGCTCCCATTGTTCTCGGTGCCATTGCTCTTAGTAATACAGATGAATTAGTAGCGAATTTGGAATCTATGAATTCTTTAGAAAGGGTTAATGAGTTAAATCAGCTGGCAGCCAGAGTTATTATTCCTTATCTCATTATGACAGGAATTTTGGTGGCTTTAGCCATACTGATTTTTTATTCTTCGCTCCCGGAGGTAGATACAGATAAAAATGATAAATCCGTAGAGAAGTACGATAGCAGCAAAAAAAGCATAATGCAATTTCCTCATTTGTTATTGGGGACATTAGCCATGTTTTTTTACATAGGAGTAGAAGTTATAGCCGGAGATACAGTAATAAGTTACGGACTGTCTTTAGGTTTTGAACCTAAAATAGCGAAATTTTTCACGACTTATACCCTTGTTGCTATGATAGTAGGGTATTTCATAGGCATAATTACGATCCCTAAATATCTAAGTCAGCAGAAGGCGTTAATTATTTCCGCAATTTTAGGAGTTATATTTAGCATAGGTTCATTCCTTTTCGATGGTTTTACTTCTGTTCTTTTGATCGCTCTGCTAGGGCTTGCAAATGCTTTGGTTTTCCCTGCGATTTGGCCGTTAGCCCTGGATGGATTGGGACGTTTTACAAAATTAGGATCGTCTTTATTGATCATGGCCCTTGCGGGAGGTGCAATACTCCCATTGTTATATGGTTATTTAGCTGATCTTCTTGATGCGCAAATGGCATATTTGATACTGATACCTTGCTACCTGTATATTTTATTTTTCGCAGTAAAAGGGTATAAAATTCGGACTACTTAGGTCAAGATGAATTGTAAAGGGAATATTTTAAGACCTGCCTATAAGGTATAGGTTATGAGGAAAATAACATCATTAAAGTTAATCTACAAAAGATAATTGGTTTAAATCAAAAATTTAGAGATATGAGTCACAATATTAATCCAGGCGTAGCTACAGGAAAAGAAGTACAGGAAATATTCAATTATGCCAAGAAAAAGGGGTTTGCCCTTCCGGCGGTAAACGTTATAAGTTCCAGTAGTGCGAACGCTGTAATGGAAACGGCATCCGAATTAAATTCACCGGTTATAATTCAATTTTCAAACGGAGGTGGCCAGTTTAACGCCGGAAAAGGACTTTCTAACGATAATGAAAAATCCGCAATATTAGGTGCCGTTGCAGGTGCAAAACACATTCACGAGCTTGCAGAAGCTTATGGCGCTGTAGTAATCCTACATACTGATCATTGTGCTAAAAAATTACTTCCCTGGATAGACGGCCTTCTTGATGCTAGTGAGAAACATTTTGAGCAATTTGGAAAACCATTGTACAGCTCACACATGATTGATCTTTCTGAAGAACCTTTGGAGGAGAATATTCAAATTTGCAAGAAATATCTTGAAAGGATGAGCAAAATGGGAATGACCCTGGAAATTGAACTTGGGGTTACCGGTGGTGAAGAAGACGGGGTGGACAATACCGATATTGATTCCTCTAAATTATATACCCAACCCGAAGAAGTAGCCTGTGCTTACGAAGAATTAAGCAAGGTAAGCGACCAGTTTACTATTGCAGCTGCCTTTGGTAACGTTCACGGGGTATACAAACCAGGGAATGTAAAATTGACCCCGGTAATCCTGAAAAATTCACAGGAATATATCACTAAAAAATATGGGGTTGAAGAAAACCATATCAATTTTGTATTCCACGGCGGTAGCGGTTCTACAGTTGAAGAAATTCGTGAAGGAATTAGCTACGGGGTGATAAAAATGAATATCGATACCGATCTTCAATATGCTTACCTAGAAGGAATTCGTGATTATATGGACAGCAAAAAAGATTATCTTGCTGAACAAATTGGAAATCCAGATGGTGCAGATGTGCCAAACAAAAAATATTACGACCCAAGAAAATGGTTGCGTGAAGGAGAACTTACTTTTAAAGCCCGACTTAAAAAGGCTTTTGAAGACCTTAATAACGTACAGGCTCTCGGAAAATAGCTTATTATTGTTTATTTTTTTAGTTACTGATTCATATATTAATAGAATTGAAGTCAAAATATCATAAACAAGTTCAAATTTAAGGATAGCTAAAAGGTTACCTACTTTTTAAAATGTAACCTTAAGTTACATTTTTGGAAAAACTGATAATTTGAACTTGTATTG
>NZ_JAVRHK010000024.1:0-40504 GCF_031846585.1 Autumnicola musiva | reverse complement strand
TTAGAAGCTAAAGCGAAATGCACTAAAGTGCATAGTTTGAACTAACCCTGAGACCAATAAAATCGGTCAAAGCTGAATACGGTAAATACCAGCCTGAACCCGAAGAATTCGTGGATCTTGTAATGAAGATTATCAGAGAAAAAGAAATAGAAAATATAACCAGCCTCCAGTCTTTTGATCCTGAAATCCTGAAGGTGATTAATAAAAATTCTCCTGAGATAGAAATTGCTTATTTGGTTTACCGGCAGGGCATAGAAAAGAATTTAGCTCTCCTGGATTTTAAACCAGACATTTATAGCCCTAACTACACGCTCGTAAAAAACGAACAGTTTGTAGATTCAATCAGATTGCAGAAAATGGACCTGATACCCTGGACGGTAAATGAAACCGAAGATATTCAGAAAATGATTGATCTTAACGTAGATGGTATAATTACAGATTATCCAGAAAAAGTACTGGAGATAAGAAATAATGGTTGAAGAAAATCTCTTCTCAAAACAGAAACAAAAGTGATGGGTTTACATTCTTCCATCATTTTATATTTAAATGATATCATTTGCTATATTTTTAAGACCAACTTCTTTAGAAAGACACACAATTTTTCCATTTAGTCAACAGTTTTCTCACATTCTTTTGCTGACCAATTTGTGAACCTCCAAAAGGTACCTTTTTGTTCAAGACGGAAAGTGCTAATTTAATGTCACGTAATAAGCTTTGCATTCAATATAGTTGATCATATCTAGCGGAGCTGCTTCCGAAAAGGAATAAAAAGCACAACAGGTGGTGGAGCTAATTATTCACTCATGTCCTACACTATTTAGAATTATTTACAGCATTAACTAGCAAAAATTCTCTCAAGTATTTAAAAGAAACAGAAACAACAGTAAAAATTGTGGACGAGGAAACGCCCTTTTTGCTGGAGTTAAAGATTAGTTAATCCAAGCTTAAACTTAATCATAACCAGTACTGAAAGGGATTGTCTTCTTTTGTTTTAATATTCAACATCAACAAAAAGCACTAAAATACTTAAGTAACCCAAAAATACATTCATATAAGAAGAAACTCAGATTTTAAATTAGCCAAAAAACAGCCCATTCTGCAGCAACAGAATGGGCTTAGCCAAAACTAAGACTACAAAAATTATTTTATAGCCAAATTGTAATGAATTCAAAAATACAATATATTTTCTCTTTTTTCAAGGGGATATCTTTTTATCTATTAAGCTGTTGTTTCGTAATCGTAAGCTCATCGGCCGCAACAAAAGCAGAACCATATTTAAAGAATGTTGGGATACGGGAAAGTTTTCCATTTGAGAAATCCACTAATATCTTCAAGAATATTAAAAGAAATACTGCTCAGGAGGTTATAACCGGAACAGTTCTAGATGAATCAGGTTTACCTCTTCCAGGAGTCAATATCACGGAAAAAGGAACTACTAATGGAACACAAACAGATTTTGATGGAAACTTTACCATTCAAGTTGCTTCCAGCGAAGCAATTCTTGTTTTCTCCTTCCTTGGATTTGAAAAACAAGAAATTCCTGTTCAAGGAAGAATTAATGTAAAGGTTATTCTATCTGAAAATGTTGCTCAAATGGAGGAGGTAGTGATCATTGGGTATGGTCAACAGGAAAGAAGAGACGTAACTGGCTCTATCTCCTCAATTTCTCCAGAGGCCCTACCTGTTAATCCAGTAGAAGCTCCAGATAGGTTGATGAAAGGTAGAATGCCTGGAGTCTTCATATCACAAAATTCGGGACAACCGGGAGGGACAACTACTATGCGGATTAGAGGTGGAACCTCCATAAATGCCGGGAATGATCCCTTATTTATTGTTGATGGTGTCCCTCTGGATATGAACGCTGAATCTTCAAGTGCTGGGGTTGCGTCAGGAGGTTCTCTTAATCCATTAACAAATATTAATCCTAGTGATATTAAATCCATAAGTGTTTTGAAAGATGCTTCTGCAACTGCAATCTATGGGTCAAGAGGTGCCAATGGCGTGGTAATTATTACTACCAAAACTGGTGTAGCGGGCAGGACCATGATCAATTTTAATTCGAGTTTTTCACTACAAAAGGTGAGGAAAACCATACCATTGTTAGATGCAACTGAATTTGCACGGTACAGAAATGAAGTAGCGGTAAAATCTGGAGATGAACCCATTTACTCGGAGCAAGAAATCAATTCTTTAGGAAGAGGAACTGATTGGCAGGATGAAGTTTTTCGTACAGCTCTATTACAAAATTATAGTTTATCAATTTCTGGAGGAAATGAAAAAACGCGCTATTATATGTCTGGATCTTATACCGATCAGCAGGGCATAATAATTAACTCTGACCTGAAAAATTTAAATTTTAGAGTGAATCTCGATACAGAGGTCACTGATAACGTTAGAGTAGGTAATGCTTTAACATTAGCCAGAACTAATTCGGATATTGTGAATACCAGTACCGCTACTTCTGGTTCAGCTTCTGGTATCGTGTTTGGTGCTCTATCGATGGATCCTACTCTGCCTATTTATCACGAAGATGGCACATATATTTTAAGCAGTGAGGATGATACCCCTAACCCTGTAGCTCATGCTCTGGAACTCACCAACGAGGTAGAATCAACGCGACTACTGAATAACCTTTATGTAGAATTTGATTTAACAGAAAACCTTCTTTTTAGATCTGCTTTCGGAATTAATTTATTGGACAACAATGAAAATTATTTTAAACCGAGCACGATTTATCTTGCAGGCAGTCTCAGGAATACTGCCAGGGTGGGAGCTTATCAAAAGGAGCATTGGACTAGCAGTAACACAATCACCTTTAATTCCACCTTTGGAGAAACTTACCCGCAATCTTTGGAGTTATTGGGAGGAATCACGATAGACGAGGAAAATACTGAAGTGTTGCGCGCCGGAGCGAGCGGCTTTCCAACTAATGATTTAAAATATTACGATTTGTCATCAGGGACCGTATTTAATGCCCCCCAGACTTTTGTGGATGGCTGGAACCTTATTTCATATCTGGGACGGGCTAACTATACTTTTAATGATAAGTATCTTTTGACGGCATCTGCACGTTATGATGGTTCTTCACGTTTCGGAGCAGGTAACAAATTCGGTTTTTTCCCTTCTGGAGCTATAGGATGGAGGATCTCAAATGAAGAATTCATGCAAACATCCAATATTTTTAGCGACTTGAAATTAAGAGCAAGTTATGGGAAAACCGGAAATCAAGAGATTGGTAATTATGGGTCTCTAAGCTTACTAAGTACTGTAAATGTTCTTACAGGGGATCAAGCTCGAACTGGAATTTATCCACGTAATATTGCTAATCCTGATTTAAAATGGGAAACTACAGATCAATTCGATGTTGGGGTAGATATGGAATTATGGAATAACGCTATATCTATTACCGCAGATTACTACAAAAAAACAACTACAGATTTATTGTTAAATGTGCCCATTCCCTGGACAACCGGATTTTCTGATGCTTTAGTAAATTTAGGAGAATTAAAAAATGAGGGGGTTGAATTAGCCATAAACGCAAATACTATTCGTTTCGGAGAAGCTAGATTGAATTTGTCATTTAATGCTGCAAAAAATAAGAGCGAGATTTTAAATCTGGGTGATATAGAGCCCTTTTTCGTCGGAGAAAGTATCATCAGAGAGGGCTTGCCACTTGGTTCTTTTTTCGGTTATGTTTATGAAGGAGTGTTCCAGAATGAGCAAGAGATAGAGAATTCGGCACAACCTGAAGCACAACCTGGGGATGAGCGTTTTGCGGATCTTAATGAGGATGGAAGAATCAATGCTGAAGATCGACAGGTTATAGGAAATGCTCAACCAGATATTATAGGAGGTTTCTCAGGCAAACTGTTCTACAAAAATTTCGAATTATCAGCAAGGTTTAATTATAGCGTGGGCAATGAAATATATAATGAAACTAGAAGGCACCTGGAGTCGCTGAGTGGAAGTACTAAAAATCAAAGTGTTGTTGCATTAAACCGTTGGACACCAGATAATCCAAGCAATACTATACCAGCCGCCAGAAGGGGTAGGCCTGGATATTTCTCTGATAGATATATAGAAGATGGTTCTTATCTGCGTATGCAGGACCTTACATTGGCTTATGTTTTTCCTACTAACCTTTTAGAGAAATTGAATTTCAAAAACATAATGATTTTTGTGAGTGGGGAAAACCTACTTACGGTAACAGATTATTCCGGCTTTGATCCCGAAGTTAGTGGGTATGGTCAAAACGCCTTGTCTCAGGGAATAGATCAGGATGTTTATCCCACAGCAAAGACTTTCCGAATAGGCTTACAGTTAGGTTTTTAACCTATAGTTAATAAAATATAGAACACCTTAATTAGAACTGAAGAAGTTATGAAAAATTTGAGATTACTGAGCTTAGCTCTAGGATTACTTATAGTGTCTTGTGAGGACAATTTGGAAGAGAATCCTCAAAGCTTTCTATCCTCTGAAAACTTTTATAATAGTGAGGAAGATGCTGAAGCTGCTATTTATTCTATATATCAGCCGTGGACAAAAGATCATAGCCGGAATATGTATATCATGAATGCAATTCCAACAGATGAGGGAGTGCCGAGGGTTGGAAGTTCTGATCCTTTGGACTTATATGAATATGGTCCCACCCACGGAACTATAACGGAAATGTGGTCGCTGATGTATAGTATAATTTCCAGGGCTAATGTTGCCTTAGATAGAATTCCCGAAATTGAGATGAATGAAGACAATAAGAAAGCTTTGTTGGCGGAGGCCAGGTTCATGAGAGCAATGGCATTTTTTCGGCTAGTGCGTTTTTATGGTGATGTTCCATTAATTTTAGATCCTACTGTAGACATGAAAAATGTTAATGCCGAGAGAACCACAGTTGCTACAGTTTATGAACAAATAATTGAAGATCTGGAATATGCAGAAAGCAACTTGCCAGACCCCAATAATACCGAGGAAGGGAGACCTTCAAATCTAGCAGCAACAGGTATTTTGGCTAGGGTTTATCTCACCAATCAACAGTGGTCTATGGCTGCTGAAAAAGCCAAAGAAGTTATTGACAGTGGAAAGTTCGATCTTATGGAAGATTTCCCTGATGTTTTTATACCTGAAACTCAGCCAAACAAGGAGAATATATTTGTTATGAATTTCGTAGCAGGCATGCCTGGTGATCAACAGTGGGAATTGAAATATTATCTTCCTACAGAGATAGATGACGCCGTAGCTCGAGGTCTTGGGCGCTATGTTCCTTCCAAAGAACATCTTTATGATACCTATAAAGAGGGCGATTTGAGAAGGGATTGGACCATGTGGACCTCCTTTACGCACGAAGGGGAGACCTGGACTTTTGCACCTCACTGGCACAAGTTTATGGATTATGCAACATTAAATAATACCGATGATAATAATAATGATATTCCTCTTTTACGTTATGCGCATATTCTTTTCATCTATGCAGAAGCATTAAACGAGTTGAATGGCCCAACAGAAGAAGCATACGAAGCACTTAATCAGATCAAGAGGAGGGCCTACGGGGAAAATTTTAAAAATGAATCCTCTGTCGATTATCAAGATCTTTCTCAAAACGAGTTTAGACAAACCTTATATCAAGAAAGAAAATGGGAATTTGCTGGGGAATGGATCCGTTGGTTTGACTTAAAACGGACTGGTCAGCTTATACCGGTCATGACAGAAACGATGGGTTTTGCTATTCCCGAGAGATATTTACTGTTTCCCATACCACAGAGAGAAATGGATGCTAACCCCAATCTTGTTCAAAACCCGGGATATTAGGAAATAAACTGTTTGATTATTAAATCAATGCGATAACTAATAGTAAAAAAAGGGTGCTTAATAAAAATAAATCTTTAAAATAACAATGAAATACTCACAAAAATTAATAGGACTATTCTTTATCATCTTTCTTGTAAAATATAGTTACTCACAAACACCTAGGGTCTATAAGGCTCCAGAGTATGAGGAAGAATGGAGTAAACCTACCAATCATCCTGACCGGATTATAATAAATCCAGGAGTAGATCCTTCTACAACCATGAGCATAACCTGGCGTACCAGTATTGACATCAAAGAAGGTTTTGCTGAAATTGCTAAAGCCACTGCTGCACCAAAATTCTGGCGAACAGCAAATACCATTGATGCTAAAACGGAAACCCTTAATGCTGAAAATGTAGAGAAAGCCGGAGTAATTGCGAATTATCATTCCGTAACCTTTACTAAACTGGAACCTGGCACCTTGTATGGTTATCGAGTAGGTGACGGCAAGCACTGGAGTGAATGGATCCAGTTTAAAACGGCTGCCTCGACTCCAGAGAAATTTTCTTTTTTATATGTTGGTGATGCCCAGAATTACATACTTGAACTCTGGTCGCGGCTAATAAGGGAAGGTTATCGAATGGCACCCGAGGCAAGTTTTATCATTCATGCAGGTGATTTGATAAACAATGCTCACAATGATGAACAATGGCATGAATGGTTCCAGGCAGGAGGCTGGATTCATAGTATGCTTCCTTCTCTCTCGGTTCCCGGGAATCATGAATACGGGGCTATTGAGGAGGGTGGAGATAAAACCTTATCAGTACAATGGAAGCCACAGTTCACACTGCCTAACAACGGTCCCGAAGGTTTAGAGGAAACTGCTTATTATATAGATTACCAAGGGGCAAGGATAATAGGATTGAACTCTTTAGATTGGAGAAAGTGGGAAACACAGGCCGAATGGTTGGAGAAGGTATTGAAAAACAACCCAAATCAATGGACCGTAGTTAGCTATCATTATCCTTTATTCTCAGCTTCAGAAGGAAGGGACAACAAAAGGTGGAGGGAACATCTCAAACCTCTTTTTGACAAATATGGTGTTGACTTAGCGCTACAAGGACATGATCACAGCTATGCAAGAGGGCGCGTTGCCCCGGCAGAATACAATCTGGTTTCCGGTTTAAATAAAAGGGATCAGACAGGTACAGTTTATGTTGTTTCTGTGAGCGGCGGAAAGATGTACAGTCTTAAATCCAATGGCTGGGATGATTATGAGGCCGAACGGGATCGTGCGGCAGAAAACACACAGTTATTTCAGATAGTCTCAGTTGATGGAGATGAACTCACTTTTGAATCCTATACCGCTACAGGTGATCTTTATGACGCTTTTAGTCTTACCAAAAATGCAAATGGTCCAAACACATTTAAAGAAATGAAGGATGGCGCGATATCGGAGAGATATCATCATAATACAATTTCATACGAAGATACGCTACCATTGGATGTACAACGCGAAGTTTTGAGTAAATATTCAGGATATACAGTGGATCGAGTAAATGCATCGGAAGACAGTGGAGAAATATACTATGGTGTTCGTTTGCGTAAGGGCGATACAACCATAAAACTCCGAGTAGATGAGAAAGGAAATGTTCTGGAAGAAGAAAAATAAATACTCATTCATTGTAAAACAAAGATTTTAGGTCTTAGTAATAAACTGGGGACTTACTTCTGAATTATACAATCAATGACATCATACTTGAAAGAATCCCTTTGTTTTTCAACTGTCGTAAATACAAGAAGATGTTGTACGCGTTTATATCTTATTTTATTTAGAAAATTTGAATTCAGACAATAGAACTCAAAAAAATAAAATTGAAATATTACTTATCAATAATTCTCTCTTGGGGTATTTTCCCAAGCACTAAAACTAAAAGGAAAGGTGATCAATGAAAACCAGAAATTAGCAGAACTCGTTGAGTAGTTAATGTTAAATGTGTGTTTAGTTTGCAGGGTCTGCCGGAGCATTTTGCAAAAGCAGGCTTTTTTTTATATGAAGATTCGGGTTAATAATACTTATTAATCTTTTGGAAATTAATAACCTTTCAAGCAGACTCTGATATTTATAAAACTTGATCAATAGCAAAAAATAGTAAATTCCATTAAACATATAAATTGTGGAAAATACTGATTTCTATAAACGCAAGCTGGAGAAATTTTTCCATTGAGAATTGCGGCTAATAAAAGGGATGGAAGGATAGATGAAGAATAGGACAACATTAAAAGACCTGGCGAAATTGCTAAAGGTATCCAGGTCGACTGTTTCGAAAGCGCTACACGATAGTCCGGAAATCATTGAGAATACCAAAAGGCGAGTAAAAGAAGTAGCTGCTGAGAATAATTATGTGGCTAACCCTGTAGCGGATAATATGCGAAGCAGAAGGAGTGGCACTATAGCCGTAATAGTTCCGAATATTTCTAACAGTTTTTTTGCAAGAGTACTTTCAGGATGAAGCACAGAGACAGGGAATTTAGGTAATTATCTATAATTCTAATGAATCTCTTGAGCGCAAAAAACAAATAGCTACTCTTCTCTCCTCAGGGTTCGCTGATGGCGGAATGGTGGCATTTTCAGAAGAGACCCAACAAAAAAAAATTTGTTCATCTTTTAAATCTTTCGGTTTTAGGAATTCCGCTAGTACTTTTTGATCGAACTCAGTTGGAAATTTTGGTTGATAAAATCGGGATTGACGATGAGCAGAGTATATATGATGCAACGGGGTATCTATGAAAAAAAGGAGGAATAAAGATAGCTCTCGCTTCTTCAATTACGGACTTGAAGATTGGAAGACTTAGAACAGAAGGTTATAAACAGGCAATAAAAAATGAAAATGATTTTTTAATAGTCGGTTCTTCAAATGAGGAAATTCTTCGGGAAGAAATAAAAAACTTCTTTTGGAGGGAGAAGTTGAAACTCTGATCTGTACATATTTTGAAAGTACAATGACGTGCTATAGACTTTCTTACGAGTGTAAAATAGATATTCCCCAGAAACTTAAACTAATTAGTTTGCTTCTTTACTAACTCCTTCTATAAACTATATTGAACAATTTCCGGAAGAAATGGGGAAAAAGGCTCTCAATTATTGCTCGATCGGCTAAGAAAACCTTCTATAAAGGATATTTTCAAAGAAGAAAGAATTTCTACAAAATTAATCACTTAGAAAGTACCCAATTTGATACTGATCATACTTATAAATCTGACAATATTGAGCACTCCCCCTAACAAAGACTTAATCCATTTAAGGCTTCGTTCCATGTCATCCTGTGCTACTAAAGCGGTACAGGATAACAGCAGCAATCCCGCTGAAGATAATTTTTTGTTTTTTCTCATTGTAATCTTTATAGGACTTTATTGTTCTTTTTTCAATAACCTGACATCATAAAACCCGGCAGTACGTGACCCCTATGGTACAGAATTCGAACCAATTAATAGAGGATTTAAAACTTCTGGTCGATATACTGGCCGCTTAAAAACATTGAAATCACTTATTTAAGGTTAAATGTGCTGTTTTGGAACAGCTGCATCTTTACTGTCCCTTTTAGTCTGCTTTTGCCCCTATATTGCCGCTTTGCTATTTTACAGTGAAATATGCAAGAAATTCCATTGCTAGTAGTTCCTTTCTTTAATGAAATCTTTATCTATTAGTTACTGTAAATCACGTGTAACAGATCTTTTAAATATATTCTCACATTTGCTGATATTCTGCATTATTTATAGAACCGTGTACTTTAATGTATAATATAGCATTGACTTGTCTGGAAGAAAGGTTTGGTCTTTCAAAATAGTTTCAGTATAAATAGCCCAGTTTAAGACTTAATTATAGAACGCATTGATGCCATTCGCAGCAACACCTTAAACTACAACCGTACCGTCAACCGCAATAAAAATTTTCATATAGTGGATTTTTGGAATTCCTGAGTGGAATTTAGGATTTACTTGAACAAAATCAAATAGAAAATCCTATTACTCTGTTTTATCCCAACTTTTATTTGGAAAACAATAAACTATTGTTTTATTATTGGTAAATTTTTAATCCCGTGAAAACATCAAAAAACACCAGAAAAACCCAACATCAAAAGGACGTGCTTGAACTACTTAAAAGTTCAGATAAAGCCCTTACCGCAGATGAGATTAGGGAAAGCCTTACTGGTAAAATTAACAAAACCACGGTCTATAGAATGCTGGAAAGATTCTCCGATGCTGGTAAAGTACATCTTATAACCGGTCAGGAAGGGAAATCCTATTACGCCTTTTGTAACAGCTGCAACGAGGATCACGAAAACTCTATCCATAACCATCTACATTTTCAATGTGAGAACTGTGGACATGTAGAATGTCTTTCTGAAAGTATAACCCTTCCTTCTCTAAAAGGTTACGAAATACATGAAACCCAGTTACTTGTAATCGGGATTTGCAAAAAATGTAAATAACACCCTCCTTCTAGAAAATTACTTCTCTAATTATAAATTAGTTGTAATAATATTATATCATATTTTTAAATGCAACTTTGTTGCTTTTAAAATAATATCTATATTTGTAGCCAAACAAAACTTATGAAAACTAAACAAGGGCTACTGGATGTTTTAGGATTATCGGGTGCAACCCTTTGTGCTATTCATTGCTTATTTTTTCCTTTAATAGCTGTAATTCCCATAGGTTTTAAACATAATCATTGGATTGATCTAATATTTGCCCTGGTTGGTTTGATGATTATTACCAGGCTTAGTAAAAAAATAAAATCAGAAACTCTTCTTATGCTGCTATGGTTTTCAATAAGCCTTGTAATAGTGAGTGCCTGTTTAAACTTAATTTCCTCCTACCATAGCAGGCTTATATACCTGGGCTCACTGGGTTTAATAATCGGCCATTTTATAAACTATAAAAAATCCTCAAGAAATCATGTTCCTAAAAATTTGAACCAAAATTTTTACAGAAAATGATTCAAACAAAGCGTATCTCCTATAAATACCCAAAACAAGAAGAGCTGGTATTCAAAGATATCAGTCTTTCCGCCTCGCAAGCATTACTTATTTCGGGAGAGTCTGGATCTGGAAAGTCTACCTTACTACACCTTCTAAGCGGAATATTAAAACCAAAAAGTGGAAAAATTTTAATTGATAATACTGAACTATCACGTTTAAAAGAGTACCAAACCGATCGTTATAGAGGAAAAAATATTGGTATAGTTTTTCAGAAGCCAGCTTTTATTGAAAGTTTTTCGGTGTTTGGAAATATTGAATTTCATTATTGGCTAGCAACCAGAAAAAAAGTACCGAAACAAGAGATATTTAACATTCTTGTCCAATTGGATATAGCAGAACAGGCCAATAAATTTCCTCGGAATTTAAGTACTGGGCAACGCCAGAGAGCAGCAATAGCAAGGGCTATAATTAATAATCCAAAAGTATTACTGGTTGATGAGCCAACCTCAAGCCTTGACAATAAAAATTCTCACAAAGTAGCAGGATTATTACTTGAGAGTGTGCATGAACTGGAAACAAGCCTAATTGTGGTTACCCACGATGACCGCTTAAAAAAACATTTTAATAATCATATGGAATTATGACGATTGCTAAACTGGCTTGGAAAACTTTATGGTTTAAGCCGCTTAATACCGTTTTAAGTATAATTTTACTATCCAGCGCGGTAACCATAATTTCCTTACTAGTATTGCTACAAACGGGTTTTGAACAAAAATATAGAGCAAATCTGGAAAACATAGATTTTGTCCTGGGAGCAAAGGGAAGCCCGCTACAGCTTATCCTTTCTTCAGTATATCAAATTGACACGCCAACCGGAAATATAAATTATAACGAAGCGCTACAATGGATGGAACATCCTCATGTTGACACCGCGATACCTTTGGCACTTGGAGATAATTTTAAAGGCTATAAAATTGTAGGAACAACTGCTGAATATTTGTCCCTTCATGGGAATGGGCTAAAATCAGGGAAAAAGTTTGAAAATAAATTTGAAGTCGTTGTAGGAAATAAACTTGCAGAGGAGGAAGGCCTAAAAATCGGCGACGAATTTTATGGTGCCCATGGCCATAATGCATCCGGCCATGTACATAAAGACCACCCCTATACGGTAGTTGGGGTAGCCACACCTACCGGTAAAATCGTAGATCATTTAATTTTATGCAATATTGCAAGTGTATGGGCTGCCCACGATCACGACACCGAAACATCTGCAGCAAAAACTTCAGCGGAAAACCATCACCACGAAGAGAAACGTGAGAATAAAACCGGCAGCCATATTGATGAGCATCAAGACCATCATTCAAAATCTTTAGAGGAGGAAATCCAAAAAAGCGAAAGGGAAATTACCTCGGTCCTGATAAAACTAAAGAATAAAATGGCTTTGGTAACCTGGCCACGATTAGTTGCACAGAATACGAAAATGCAGGTAGCTTCGCCGATTATTGAAGTTAAAAGGTTGTTTTCTTTATTTGGAATTGGTGTTTCCATGTTTGAGTATTTGGTTTCTGGAATCATGTTTCTTTCTGCCATAAGTATTTTTATTGCATTATACACAAGGTTAGCGCAACGAAAACACGAATTTGCCCTAATGCGTATTTCCGGGGGAAATAGATATCAACTACTAAAACTGATTATTTATGAAAGCCTTTTTATATGTATAACAGGCTATATAATTGGAACTGCAGTTTGCAGGATTACATTATATTTCTTATCAAATTATACCAGCAAAGAATTTCATTTAGCTATCAATCCTTTTGATATTATTTGGCTACAGGAACTTTTATTAATTGGAGTCACTTTAATCTTAGGAATTCTAGCTGCCATAATTCCGGCCATAAAAGCTTATAATATCAATATTTCCAAAACGCTTTCCCATGAATAAATATAAATGGACAGTCTTAGTATTACTGGTGGCAGGTCTTTTTATTACGGAATATTATTTATTGGGGGCCAAAAAAAAATTTGAAAACAAAACTAAGAGTAAAAATAAAGATTCCAGTTTACTGGCGCCCAACCTAACAATTATCCCTCAAAATAAAGATACGATAGATCTCACCTGGCAATTATTAAAAAACATAGATTATGTAGATATTGCGACTGAGGAATATCCTCAGGGCATAATGAACCCAATTATAAATAAACGCCTAAAGGAATTGAAAGGAGCGTATATTACTATTTCAGGACATGCCATCCCTATGGATGAAAAAAGCTATGCACTTAGCGAGAATGTCATGGCTACCTGTTTTTTTTGTGGTATGGCAGGGCCGGAATCAATAATGGGGATAGCCTTTAAAGATAAAGCCCCAAATTTGGAAACCGATCAATTTCTTACGCTAATAGGTAAATTTGATTATAATGACAGCAATCCCGATGATTGGATTTACCATATTAAAGAAGCCAAACTATTAACTCCATGAAATAATATTTTATTAAAGCAATAATGTTGCATTAACGTATTCTTTTTATACTTTTGAAGTATTGAAAAAGTATACTTAAATGCAAAAACTACCTGTAACTGTATTAAGCGGATTTTTAGGAGCCGGCAAAACAACCCTACTCAATCATTTATTGCACAACAAAGAAGGCCTGAAAGTAGCCGTTATTGTGAATGATATGAGCGAGGTAAATATCGATGCCCAGCTTGTAGAAAATGAAAATACCCTTTCCAGAACAGATGAACGCCTGGTAGAAATGAGCAACGGATGTATATGTTGTACACTTCGTGAAGATCTAATTGTAGAAGTAGGCCGGCTTGTCACGGAAAACAGATTTGACTATTTAATCATTGAAAGTACCGGAATATCGGAGCCTATACCTGTGGCACAAACTTTTACATTTGAAAGTGAAGACACTTCTGTAGATCTCAACAATTTCAGCTATATAGATTGTATGGTCACGGTCGTAGATGCTTTTAATTTCGTAAAAGATTTTAGTAGTCCCGAATTACTCGCAACAAGAGGACTTGCCTCAGATGAAGAAGATAACCGCAGTATTGTAAATCTGCTTACCGATCAAATTGAATTTGCCAACGTTATTCTCCTGAATAAAACCGATTTGGTGAACAAGGAGGAACTTCGCCGGGTGAAAGGAATTATTATCGGGCTTAATGCCGAGGCAAAAATTATTGAGACGGTCAATTCCCGGGTTGATTTTAAAGAAGTCATCAACACCGGCCTTTTCGATTTTGAAAAGGCAGAAGGTTCTGCAAGCTGGATCAAGGAACTGGAAAATGAACATACTCCTGAAAGTGAAGAATACGGGATAAATTCCTTTGTTTTTTACCAGCAAAAACCTTTTCATCCCGAGAGGTTGTATAATTTATTGCTTAAAGATTTTCCAAGTAATGTTATTCGTAGTAAAGGTTTATTTTGGATAGCCTCCCGACCAGACCAGGCTCTAATTTGGAGTAGTGCCGGTGGTTCTTTTAAAACCGATCCGGCCGGGGTTTGGTGGGCTTCAATTCCATTTAGCGAACGCTTTGCAAACCACGCATTTCTAAACAACCAGGATACTATTGAAGCTAACTGGCACATTAAGTTTGGTGACCGCAAGAATGAGCTTGTTTTTATTGGAGTGGGTGTGGAAACCGATCATTTGGAACAAAAGCTAACCAAGTGTTTGCTAACTGACGCTGAATTAAAACTTTGGGAGGCCAGCTTACTCGAAATGGAAGATCAGTGGCCCATTTAAAACACAACAAGTTATGCACAATCATATTTTCAATTATAAAATATTTCCTCCTTCACTTTTTAAGGGTATACTATTGCCTTTTTTTATCTTACCATCTTTATTTGCAGGTTGTAAAGAAGACCAATCCTCTAAAGAAAAAGCAGAGGTGGCCTATGAAGATATTGACGCTGCATTTAATAACAAAAGTTTTCCCATTTTATTTAATCACCTTTATGTAACACTGGACAGTACTACTTTTGCAAATCTTAAAAACAATGAATTTTTGGCAAGCTCTTATGCCAACCTGGATCGGGGAATGCCTGATTTTAATAAGCTTGAGCCTTCGGCGAACTCATTTTACTTAAGGGGAAAATCTCATTATATAGAGATTCTGGGACCAGGGAATAAATTTGGAGAACCTACAGGAAAAATGGGAATCGGTTTCCAGCTTGATAACGATGAGGAATTCCAGATTAGGAAGAAACTTGATTTACCCACAACCAGTAAAACTTTTTTAACAGCTACAGATACTGCAACTTACAATATTAAAGGAGAAGAGGTGCTCTGGTACCAGCCATTTTATACAACGGGCAATATATCTACGGAAGTATATACCTGGTATGCCCAATATAATCCGGAATTTCTGAAAAAGCTATATGGTACTAATGTAAACATATACAGCCGGGAAGAATTTTTAAAACCGGGCTACGATGGTAAGAAATTTTTCCATTCTGTATCCAAACTGGAAATCGTTTGCAACCAGGCTGATTTTAAACGCATAGCGATGGAACTACAATTGCTTGACCATCAATGGGAAAAAAAAGGTGATGAATTTACCACACAATTAAATGATATTGACCTGGTGCTTCACCTACGATCGGAACTAGATCAAAGTTACCTCAAAGCTATTCACTGCAAATTAAACGAGAACAATAATAATACGTTGGATTTCGGAAATCTTCTCATTAAAAACTCCGGGAAACAATCTATTTGGGAATTTAAAAATCACTAATTTTTAATCAATTATCTATTATGAAAATGAAAACAATTCTACCAATAAGTCTTTTGGTTTTGGGAATTACACTAACCTCCTGTAAGAATACCGACAAAGAAAACAGGCAACCAGAAACTGACAATTCAATACAAGAAACAGCCGTTAAGGACACCATTCGCCTGGAAAAATTAACGGGATCGGTTTCTTATCCCGAAGCCTCCTTAACATTGCAAAAACCTACAGGATCTTCAGTGAATTCGAAAACTATTGATTTTGACTTTGAAGTTGAAAACTATGAACTCGGGGAACAAACCGATAGCCCTTTGGCTTCTACACTAGCCAATTCAGGGAAAGGGCAACATATTCACCTTATTGTAAACAATAATCCCTATTCTGCACATTATGAGCCGGAATTTTCTAAAGAACTTTCGGAGGGGACTCACCATATCGTCGCTTTTTTAAGTCGGTCTTACCACGAATCGGTGAAAAATGAAAATTCATTTGTATATAAAACGATACAGATTGGTTCTGAAAAAGAAGATGAAACCCGGGTTGATATGGAAAAACCAACCCTAATTTACAGCCGACCTAAAGGAGAATATAGTAGAAGTGATACCGAAAATTTACTTTTGGATTTTTTCTTATTAAATACCGAACTTTCCAAGAACGGGAATAAAGTAAAAGCTACTATAAATGGCATTGAATTCTTAATCGATGAATGGGCCCCTTATGTAATAAAAGGTTTACCTAAAGGAGAAGTAAGTATACGTCTGGAGCTTATAGATAAAGAAGGAAACAAAATTAAAGGTGCCTATAACGATGTTACCCGAATAGTTACGTTAAAAGAATAACTAAATTAATTTCTCATTACCCTTCATTTCTTTTACTGGTTTTCAGAATGAAGTTACGGAAGGCCTTCTAGGAGGCCTTCCGTTGTTTTAATTATGGAACAAAAGGTTTATATGTATTCTCAATCTCAGCTGCACTAAGAAGGAAATTATGTAACTCATAATTTTTGATAAAGGAGGGTAGTGTTTCACTACCGGGACCAAAGGCCGATAATTCCACAAAATCTGCGGTATGGTCCATTCCCATCCAGCCAATAGAGGTATAATCCCGTTGCATGAAAGCAAGTTGCGCATACGGTAAATTTCCGGTATTGTACAATCCGCCGTTTCTTTTTCGATAATATTTGACGAGTTCTTTAGACTGTATGGTATTAATTGAATTTCCCCCGTTTGCTTCCGCTATGACCTCACGAATTTTGGAGCTACCCGAATTTTTATTAAGTTGCTGTAATATCCATTCATTGGTATGGGTAAATTTTTGGAGATTATTGAAATTTTGATCCACTTTTGCATCCTTTAAAAGCCCGGGGTTTGCATTTCCATGATCGGTGGTAATGATCACCAGGGTTTCCTTATTGGTTTCAGCAAAATTAATGGCTTCTTTTACGGCTTCATCAAAGGCTATCTGATCATACAAAAGTCCTCCCACATCATTAGCGTGAGCCGCCCAATCTACTTTTCCAGCTTCAATTTGAAGTACAAAGCCTTCTGGATTATTTTCGGATAATTGATTGATGGCAAACCTCCCCATTTCGGCTAAAGATGGAATTTCTTTTTTTAGCTTAGTATCATGCTCCCGGTCCAAGGCATAGGGTAGCCCGCCATCAGCAAATACTCCCAGGACTTTATCCTTACCTGAAAAACGCTGAAGCCCACCGCGATCACGAATAACCTGGTAATTTTTATTTTTAAAATCCTGGTATATATCTTTTCCATCCTTTCGATGCTCGGCGGCAAAATAATGATGCCCCCCTCCCATCATTAAATCAAATTCAAGCTTTACATATTTTTCCGCTATACTTTCCTGGTCCCCCAGTCCTTTTGATTCACACAAAAGCCGGCAGGAGTAGCATGGGTAATCGGTACAGTGGTAACGCATCCCACTTTTTTGCCGGCTCTTTTAAATTTTTGCCATATAGGTAGATTAAAACTGCTATCTTCATTTACATTCAGAGAACCGTTAATTACCCTTTTTCCTCCTCCCCATGCAGAACTGGCTGCTGCAGAATCGGTAACCAAAGAATTAGCAGATGCCGTATCCATCAGGCCCCGTTTTATTTTACCTTCCCGGTAAAGATTGAGCCAGTTACTACCCTTACCATTCCGAATTTTCAGTAATAAATCGGCCATATTTAAGGTGCCTGAACTCATCCCGTCACTAACCAGAAAAATGATGTTTTTAGCGGTTTTGTTCTTGAAATCTTCCTGGAAATCCAAAAGGTTGGTGGCCGGAGTCCCTACTAAAAGACTTCCGAACGTAAATAAACTCCCATTTTAAAAAAAATCTCTTCTTTTCATTATTGCAATTTTGTAGCTTTAAAATTAATTTGAAACTTTTTGAACCTAATATTTACCATATTAATAAAATGTAAGGTTTTGATTATCATCAAGTAAACCAACAGGAATGGATATTTTCCTAGCATCTAAATAGGACTGCTATCCTAGGATTGGACTACCCTGATACCTCTAAAATTTATTATTTTACGGATGCCCCTTTTAATTTAAAAATCAGAAATCCAGCAATAAAAACCAGAAGCGTGCTTATAAATAATTTAACGAGTCCTTTATTTGCTGTAGTAAAATCGGGAGTGCTCATAAAGCTATGTTCTGGTTCATCCTGATATTCGGCATGAGTAAAAGGAATTTGATTGAATAAAAATGGATAATAAAACGCTCGAATAGCATCGTGATGCTGTGTGGCACTTCTGATAAAATTCAAGTGCGAAGGTAGATCTGATGCCGCTATAGCATTTAGCGTCGTTTGAACGTTTACAGGAATCGATAAAAAATCTAATTGATTAGCGAGCTTGTGACGCTTTCGAAGACTTTCCTGATAATCTATGGCAAGATCTTCCACCGCCACATCTCCTAAATGCTGAAAAGCATAATACCATCGCCAGTCAAACCTACCCTCTATAGGGGCAGTATGCTGCCATTCGGGATGGTGAATAAAAAATCGTTCCATCGTTTCCTTCTTGGGTTTATCCCAGCCTCCATGCACCTCTTCCCGCTGTTTAATGGTAAGGTCCAGCGCCTGTGGCACAGGTTGCTTCACTGCCACATATATATTCAGTAAACTAGGAATAATAATGGTAAGTCCTAACCATATTCCAAGTAAAACCACGGAATTAAAAGCAGAATTCTTTTGCAAAGCTGCCACAAGAAATGTTACACCAAACCAGAACAAGCAATTCATACAAATTGCGGCAATCCATATCACTATACGAATATCCGGTACTACCTGTGCCCACCACATAGCTACTATCGACAAAAACAGTGCAAGGGTAAATACTATGATGATCCTGAACACCAGTTTTGCACCTACAATTATAGGAAGACCAATAGGTTGTGACAATAGCAAGGGCAGGGTCCCCTGTTCTTTCTCTATAGAAAGAATATTGAAACACAAGCCTATAATTAATAATGGAAATAAATACACAAACACAAAAGCAAGGTCAAAATTACCCGATAATATTTTTAATGGATTAATATTATCGGTATCATAAATTTGAGATTGCAAATTTAAAAGACGCAGTTTCAGGTAGTATGGATTTAGATCGCGTTGTCCCAGTGAGAGTCCGGCCCAGGAATCAGGTTCATTTATGGCAAAAGTATAATGATAGTAACCCAGATCACCTGCATCGGCATCTCCAGGGTATTTATCCTTCATTTCTTCAATATTCTCCTGGGCGATAATCTCCAACTGAGCGATATTTTCTTGCTGCCTTTCTATTTCAGAAGTGCCATAATAAATTCCGTATAAGCCTGCCAAAAGTGCAAGGGAAGTGAGAATGAGTAAACCTTTGTCTGCCTTAAAATTCAGCCATTCATATTTTAAAAGTGTCGAAAATTGATTCATTGTTAGGCAACTTTTGTTTTATCTATTAATTTATTTCCTATAACAATTACAGCTATGAGCCATACAAAAAGTGCAGCTATAGAAACTAAATGATTTTGTAGAGCCCATCGTGCTGGTGGCGTTTCGTAGCTAAATGCTTGAAATTCCTTCCAGGTATCGCTGCTAAGCCGTGTTTCTTTATCCCCGTAACCTAATTGTGTTGCCTGAATGTAATTCAGTTTCTGGGATTGATTGTATCGGTACTCTTCCGCTTCCTTTAGAAAATGGATATAATGGTTAAAATCTGAACCTGAGATTCCCATAGAGAGATTGCGTACTGCCAGATAAGGATTAAAAAAACCTGCATATTCAGAAATACGGTTTTGGTTTTCAAAAGTTTCCGTGAGTTCATCAAAATGCTCTTCATATACTTTGCTGCTATGTTTTTCTCCGGCTGCCATAACGATCCCATCAAAGTTTACAGGAAGCTCTTCCAGGGAATTAACGCCATATTGTTTAAAAAGTTCCTGTTTAAGTGTCTCTGCACGTTCATCTTTGGAATTGTGGCCATCGATCCCTTTAGCCACTTCTTGGTGCACTTCGGCGTCCATTTCGGCTTTTGTAGGTGTGGTATATAAATTTGATCCAAGATTGGCTGATGCTTTAGGAATAATAATACAGCACAAAATCCAGGTTCCCAATAAGGTTACCAGAGATGTACTGGAACGCTCGTTTAATGCTGAAACAACTACAGAAATTACAATAAAAATGAAAAAATAGAATAAGTAAGTCAGGATGAACAAGAAGAATCTCAGTAGAATATCTCCATTTACTTCAAAATTTCCCTGTGCGAACAATATTACGCTCACCAGTATCAAAGCCGGTGCTACCACTAGAGCCACAATTTTGCTGTATCCTTTGATCTTTGCCCAGGCAAGTTTCCTCATTGAAATTCCCTGGCTAAGCAATAGTTTCAAAGTACCTGTTTCTTTCTCCTGCGTAAACGCGCCAAAACACAAGAATATTATTAGTAACGGGATTAGCATTTGCAGCACAAAAGCAACAGTCATTTCCCCAAAACGGATGAGCGAAGATGATTGCTGCGCCTGACTAAAATTAGCACTATTCTGCCTGTGTGCTTCCATATATACCGAAGATCCCGTATAGGAATCCAGCCCGAAATCCAAGAAACTAAGAGGTGATCTTGGTCGGAAAGCATAGGAGCCATAATGTGCCATACGATGCGGATGCCTTTCTGTGGAATTTGCAAATTGATCGTTCACCGTTTGTTGCGCTACTTCCCGTTCTTCCTGCTGTTTTTGGTAGCTGTAAAGTCCCACTAAAGTTGCAGCCAGCAATAAAAGCAATACCAAAATGCTTAATGCTATAAAACGGCTATCGCGCAGGGTGCTTAAAAATTCTTTTTTAGCGATGTCTCTTACCATTTTTATAAATGCATATGATTTAAATAAACTTTTTCGAGTTCATTGGCTTCGAGATCGGATGCCGGTAACACTTCTACTAATTCGCCTTCCCGCATAATCCCTACTCTTGTTCCAACGGCTTTAGAGCGAAAAATATCATGGGTAGCCATAAAAATGGCAGTTCCGGTATTGCTTAGGTTTAGCAATAATTCAGAAAATTCATTGCTGGCTTTAGGATCGAGTCCCGAAGTCGGCTCATCCAGCAATAGCACTTTAGCATGTTTGGCCACGGCAATTGCAATTCCCACTTTTTGTCGCATTCCTTTGGAATAACCGCTTACTCTTCGTGGTGCAGCCTCTGCAGGTAACCCGGCATTTTCAAGATACTGCCTTAATTCCTTATCAGAATATTTAAATCCAGCCAGACTGCTGAACAAGGACAGGTTTTCAATTCCGGTAAGATTAGGGTAGAGCATTACATTCTCCGGAATGTAGGCAAGGCTCTCCTTTATTCTGGTGACATTGGAAGCTACTTCCAATCCATTGATATAGGCTGCTCCTGAAGTAGGTTTAATAAAACCCAGAAACAGGTTGATGGTGGTAGACTTGCCCGCTCCATTTTGCCCCAAGAGGCAAAATATTTCCCCAGGTCCTATTTCGAGGTTCAATCCCTTAAGTGCTAGTTTACCCTGATATTCCTTTCTAAGGTTTTTTGCTTCTATAACTACCTGAGAAGAATTGTTTTTTAAGATTTGCATACTTGTTCGTTTATAGTTTTTAAAGAACATAAGGCTTAAAAGCCACTGATTTCCAACTCAACATAATGGTAAACGCTAATATCATAAGTAGTATTGGTGTAAACTACACCTAGATAATACTCAACGTTTTCCCATTCTTTTTCACCATCTATAGGATTAGGCTCAGGATTATTGTTATCAAGCTCAGAACCAATTATAAGTTCTGGCGCTTCACTGGTATAATAACCGTCCTCATCTACATCTCTATTACTAAAGGAAAAAACATCTTCTTCGTTCTCATGGCTTTTAACGTCATATACAATTACTTTTGATAAATCGATACCTTCAATGGTTTCCGGAAGATGGTTGGCAGATTTTTTTACTAAGAACATGTACATCTCACCATCACCTTTTACACTGTTAATACTCACAGATGAGGTAATTGTATCCTGCTTAGCAAATGTTACATCTTCAGGATTCTCGAGTAGCTCATTGACAAAATAATAGCTTCCCCCTTTAGCAAAGAAATCCCAGGTATATAGATAGGGATCGACCGGTAGATTGGAAGCATCTATAAGTTGTAGGTCATATACCTCTTCCAATATGGTTCCGTTCTCATCGGTCACAGTGATTATAAAATTAAAATTTCCTTCGGGAGCGTCTTCGGGAATATCAAAATGTTTGTGGACCGTGGTATTGCGAAGGCCTTTAAATTCATCCCAGGAAATGTTGAAAGACCAGTCTTCTGTATAATCCTCCCCTTCTAGAGGAAGAATATCTACCGTTACCAAGTCAATTCTTTCCCCAGCAACAATATCGGCATTTAGGTGAAAGTCCCTTCCTATAGTTCCCTGCCCATTATTGCCAGATCCTACTTCTACGTTGCTAAGGCTGGGCCTGTCCAGTTCTTCAACCTTATCATCATCGCTGTTACAGGAGGTAAATGATAAAAAGCCAATAATTGCCAGTAGGAAAAAAAATCTTGTTTTCATAGTTGTTATGAAAATTATGCTTATTAAAAGCCACTGATTTCAATCTCGATGTAATGAAATAAACCAACATTATAAGTTGTATTTTCATATACAAGCCCAAAGTAATAAGTACCTGTTTCCCATTGCTTTTCCCCTTCTATAGGATTTGGTTCTGGAGCATTATCACTTTCAGCACCAATAACCATTTGCGGGACATCTCTTACAATCTCAAAAGAATCCAAATCAAAAACAAAATTAGAAAAGGTTTCTGTATCTGTCCAATTGCTATGTTCATAATAATCGTATACAATGACTTTGGAGAAGTCAATTGCATCAATAGTTTCAGGACGATGATCGAGTGATGCATTAATTAATATTAAGTACATTTTACCATCTCCCTTACCACTACTAATATCTGCCTGGGACGAAATAGTATCATTCACTTTAAGACTCGTTTCGTTTTCAGTAAATTCTCCATTTCTATAAATGAAATTACCATTTAGAGATAAATTGAAGGTTGTCAAATCTGGATCTACAGGAAGATTTTCTGGTAAAAAGATGGTAATTGTCCTCACTTCTTCTGAAATACTGCCATTCTCGTCAGATACGGTGATTATAAAGTCATATACACCTTCCACAGCGTCATCAGGAATATCAAAATGTTTGTGAACGGTGGTGTTGCGCAGGCCGCTGTATTCATCCCAAGAGATGTTAAAGGACCAGTCTCCAGCATACTCTTCATGCTCGCGAGGAAGAATATCTACACTCACCATATCAATTCGTTCCCCGGCCACGATATCTGCGTTGAGGTGAAAGTCCCTGCCTATAATTCCTCTTTCATTGTTATTTAATCCAATCTCAATATTGGTCAGTGTAGCCTCTGCCGGTTCTATGTTTTGGTCATCATCATTACTACAGGATGTGAATGACAAAAAACTAATAAATGCGAGTACGTAAAAAATTCTTATTTTCATGATTTTAGTATAATTATTAAGGATTTATAAATTTTAATTGTCAAGTAGGGTAATTCAAGAGTTTTGGAATAAACCCAATTGGTATTGTTTTCTTGGAATGGGTAGAATTTCTGATAAGGATCAGCTCCTAAAACTAGTATGAATAGTCTTGGAAGAGTTTCCTTGAGCCTATAAGGCATCTTCTAATAAAAAGTGGAATCCTAATTAGATATAATCAGAAAGAAACTCTAAACTTTGTAAAAGAGAATTTACCCAATTAATGCCGGGGGTGCCCGAAGCTGAAATAATCGAAATGGAAAAGGATTTACTTTGTCTTCAAGGGAAACTCTGTAAATCTCTTCCTTTAGGGGAGTGTATAATGTATAAGAATAGAATTCAGGGAAATCGGAAGTAGTGAGGTGAAAGGAACAAAAATCACAATCTGCTTTGGCATCCATATCGGAAAAATGAACCGAACTTATATCCGTATCGCCAAAAGATGTTTCGTGGGAAAGCGAATGCAACGCAGGTAAAATACAGGCAGAAAGGATAATACCTCCCAGTAGTAAGCATATTTTTGTTCTCAACTTTTCCACAGGTCACAAATCTAATAAACTGGTTCATATAAAACTCCATTTCTATTCATAAATTGTATATAATCTAAGAAGTTCTCATTGGAAATATATAACAAAATGATTTATGATATCTCCCTGAATTATCGCTGAAAATGTGTGAAATCTTCTTTCAATTGAGATAGCACTTAAAATTTGACTTTAAAAATGTCGTCAAGGTTTCAAAAAAAAGTTCCTAGTTCTTTGAAGTATTGTCATTGTTATTAACTGGGGACTTGATTCGAACCAATAACCTCGGATTATTATTATAAATTGGCTTATTAACCTCTTGGTATTCGAAACACTAAACTACTACACTTCAATAATTTAATATTTACACTAATTTCATTTTTCATATTTCGAACCAAAAAAGCTTTCAAAATGAACCACTATGGACTTGAAGTCCATAGTGGTTCATTCAACTATCTCAGAGTCCAATGCGATCATTATAAATTCAGAAGAAGAATATCGGGATTTTATTAATAAAATTAAAAACAAACCGCATAAAGATCAAATCGGAATGCAAAAACAAACAACTATGCCTCAACCCAATCACCTCTGCAATGGGGGGATTATTGAGATTAGTGCAGCTGATACCGGATATGCAAATTTAATATTTCAGGTTTATGTAGGTGCTGGTAGTTGTAATTTTACAGAAGTAATAGGCGGAGCTTTTTGAAGGATGGACTTTAGGAGTTAGTTATACTTATAAATACAGTGAAAATCATTGCGGTTATGCAACTGCTTATGGGATTTATAATTATAACTTATTTTTTGAAGGCATAGGAACTATATATGGTGATCCTGCGGAACATACCTTAGTTCCAAATTGCAATTAACTTTTAAGATAACACTAATAAATACTTTATTATGGAGATTAATCTATTTATATGGCAAACTATTTTGACCATCTTATTAATACTAGGAATTATATGGTTAATCAAATTTTTATTTTTTAAAAAGAAAAAATTTGATTCTTAATCCAGAAGTAATTAAATACGCCAGTTTTTATGTGCCAAAAGTTTGGTTAAACAGTTGTCCCGGCGAAAGAAATTGGTATGCTTCGTTGCAATAAGCATCGATATGAAGTCGGCTTTTAAACTCAATGTTTAATAAATTGTCCGAAGCAATATTTTCGGTAAAATACAATAGTTAAAAATCTAATTTTTTTGATGGAATTTCCGTAGCATCACCAGTATCATCTGAAGCTTCCGCCAAAGATTGCATCAGGTAGCATTTACCATTGCAATCTAACTTTGGCTTATCTTTATTGATACATAATACTTCTGAAATATATTCGTAGTTTAAAACATACTCCCCATAAAGCGAAAAAGGCCGAAGCACAATAAAAAAGGCGAGTAATGGGAAATAAGTATTTCACGCTGCAAAAATACTATTTGCCTGATGGTCTAGAAATCAATTCCGCTTAAAATTCAACTTTTAACATATCTACGATCTTTTGATTCTAACCATCATGGCTTGGCATAAAATTTAAAGAAACACAATTTTACCACTACTCTAAATTTTATTAATAAACTTTAAAACTTTCTAAAAACAATAACTAAATTTGCGGCTCATTAAAAAATGGTTGTCCGGATTTTTCGCCGGACATTAAAAAGGGAATCTGGTGAAAATCCAGAACTGTCCCGCAGCTGTAAGCTTTTTAAATGAAGCCCATATATGGTCACTTTCTAATTAGAGGGGAAGGCCGGGTGGATAAAGCAAGTCAGAATACCTGCCATTTTTAGTAATTCAATAAAGCTTTCGGGGATTGAAGCTTGGATTCGTAATATGAACCCTTTCATTAAAGGAAGTGGTTTGTCTTCCTTATTCTTCCTCGAATGTAAAATAACCTAATGAGGAAGAATTCAATTTGCATTGGTATACTATTATTTACAGGACTTTTTTTGAGTCCACTATTACTCCTGGCGCAGGAGCGGGATAGCATATCCCCAATAGTGCTTGAAGAAGTCTTGCTAAACCACCGTAAAAATCTTAAAGAAACTCATAATTCTCCCGCGCCGGTACAGGCAATCTCGGGTGAAAAACTACAAAAACTCAATAGTATAAATGTAGCAGATGCCCTGAGTTATTTTAGTGGTATTCAATTGAAAGACTACGGCGGCATTGGCGGTATTAAAACGGTTAATGTACGCAGCATGGGTTCGCAGCATACCGGGGTTTTCTATGATGGCATACAATTGGGAAATGCACAGAATGGCCAGGTGGATCTCGGAAAATTCTCGCTAGAGAATATGGAAAAAGTAAGCTTATATCAAGGGCAACGTAGTGAAATACACCAATCAGCAAAATCTTATGCTTCAGCCAATACCATCTATTTAAAAACAAAAACTCCAAAATTTAATGAGGGCAAAGCTTATAATTTTAAGGCAGGAGTAAAGTCGGGTTCTTTCGGGCTTTTTAATCCTTCCTTGAATGTAGATTATAAAATTAGTGACGCCATTGCGGTGAGGTTAAGTTCAGAAATGGTTAAAGCTCACGGAAGGTATAAATTCTTGTACTCCAACGGGGTCTATGATACCACGGCCGTAAGAAACAATGCAGATATCACCTCCTACCTCCTGGAAGCATCTGTTCACGGAAACCATACAAAAAATAATTCCTGGCAAGTAAAATATTACCATTATAGTTCTGAAAGGGGACTTCCAGGGGCAATTGTTGCCAATAGGTTTAGGCGACCGCAAAGGTTATGGGACCGCAGTAATTTTCTTCAGGCCGATTATAAGCATGAGTTTGGAGAAAAATATGCGATTAAAGTCCGGGGCAAAATAGGCGAGAATTTCTCTCGTTACCTGGACCCGGAAATTACCACTACTACCGGGCTTCTGGATAATAAATACGACCAACAGGAATATTATCTTTCCCTTGTAAATACCTATAAGATAAAACCTTTCTGGAGCTTAAGCCTGGCTACAGATTTTCAGCAAAACACCATGCAAGCCAATTTGTACCGTTTTGCTTACCCTAAAAGAAATACTTTGCTAAACGCCCTGGCCACAAACCTTAACTTTAACCGGTTTACAATGCAGGCAAGCCTTCTAAGCACAGGTATATACGAATCGGTACGGTATTATGAAGCTGCAGAAGATTTTCAGGAATATTCACCAAGCCTATTGTTTAATTTACAGCCTTTCGCATCTCCAGAGTTAAGAATACGAGGCTTTTACAAGAACATTTTTAGAATGCCCACTTTCAACGATTTGTATTACACCTTTGTGGGCAATACTTTTTTATCTCCAGAATATTCAGACCAGGTTAATTTAGGTTTTTCCTGGCAGAAAAAATGGGGAAATACTTTCCTTCATGTCACCAGCGATATCTATAAAATTTGGGTCACAGATATGATAGTGGCCGTTCCCGGTACCAATTTATTTAGATGGACGATGCTAAATCTTGGAGAAGTAGAGACCATCGGACTGGAAACTACGGTTAAAAACTCGGGAAATCTTTCCAAAGAACTTAATTATACGGTATTACTCACCTATACCTTTCAGGAATCTCTAGATGTAACCCCGGGTGGGAACAGCTTTGGGCAACAAATTCCTTACATCCCCACACATAGTGGCAGCCTAAGCGTAATGGCTTCTTATAAAACATTAGATGTTAATTACAGCTTTATTTATACGGGAGAACGTTACAGTCAAAAGGCTAATATCCCTTCGAACTATTTGAAACCCTGGTACACCCATGATATATCTTCCAGTTATATTTTTAATTTTTTAGACAACCCGCTAAAACTGGGTCTGGAAATAAACAATGTTTTAGATCAACAGTATGCGGTAGTAAGAAATTTTCCGATGCCCGGCCGGTCGTTTCGGGCAAACCTTAATTATGAATTTTAATAAAATAACATGAAAAAACTCTGTTTATTATTAGCATTAGGCTTTACCCTCTATTCGTGCCAGACTGATGACATTGATATTGAAGAGGATGTACAAAACCCCGAGATACCGACGAATCCAACAGACCCAGATGATGATGATGATGATGAACCTGTTGAATCAGATGATGCTGTAAGAGGTTTCTATTTGCTCAACGAGGGCAATATGTCTATGAACAAAGCCTCTCTTGATTACATGGATTTTGAAACCGGGGAATACAGAAGGAATGTCTTTAGCCAGGCAAACCCAAACCTGGTAGGCGGTCTGGGAGATGTGGGTAACGATATTGGCATCTATGGTTCTAAACTGTATGTGGTTGTGAATGCTTCTAATAAAGTGGAAGTACTCGATGCAGATACGGGGGTACGCCTAAAACAAATTGATATCGATAACTGCCGGTATATCACTTTCTATAGAGGAAAAGCTTACTTAAGCACTTATCTGGGCAATATTGGAGATCCCAATGCCCAAAACGGTATGGTGGCCGAGATAGATACCACCAGTTTGGAAATCACCCGACGGGTTGAAGTGGGAAGGCAACCTGAAGAACTTGTAGCCTATAACGATAAGATCTATGTGGCCAATTCCGGGGGATATAGCCCTCCGGATTACGAATCTACCATCTCGGTTATAGATCTACAGGATTTTACAGAAACCAGGCGCATTGAAGTGGCCATTAACCTTCACCGGTTAAAGATAGATAGCCAGGGAGATCTTTATGTGACCTCAAGGGGAGATTATTACGAAATACCATCAAGGCTATTTGTAATAGATACACAAACCGAGGAAGTGAAAGAAACTTTTGATGTAGGCGTGACCGATCTTACCATACATAATGATATTGCTTATATGTACAGCACAGAGTTTAGCTATATCACCGGAGATTATAACATAACCTATACGATGCTGGATACCCAAACTGAAACCTTTCTAGAGGATAGTTTTATAAATGAAGAGTTTCGCGAACAAATAGAAATGCCCTACGGAATCGCCATTCATCCCGAAACCGATGAAGTCTTTATAACTGATGCAAAAGATTATGTTACCCCCGGGAACCTTTATTGTTTTTCCAATGGAGAACTGAAATGGAAAGTACAAACCGGAGATATACCCGCATATATTACATTTAAACACTAAAATAATAACCTAAAAATGAAAACCATGAAAAAAAATTACCTGGCCAGGATTCTTATCGCTTTTTGCCTTATGTTGCTAATTACCTCTTGCTCTAAAGACGATGAAATTGAAATTGACAAGCCCCAACTTACCATGAATCCACCTGAGCGGGAACTACAGCTTACCATTGGGGATACGCTGCAACTGCAGGCCGGCACCGAGAACAACACTCCTTTTGAACAGGAATGGTTGCTGGAAGATAGCCTTGTATCCTCTACTGCTAATTACACTTTTAATGCCGAGACTACAGGAGAACATCTACTTATTTTCAATGCTTATAACGCTTCCGGTGTTTTTAATTATGTGTACCAAATAAACGTAGCGCCAAAACCAGTAGATGTTTCAATGACCGTTGAAGAACAGGACATTAACTTGGAGGTAGGCGATAGTTTACAATTTGGCACCGTAAACCAAAATGAAGCTGTTTATACAGAAGTATGGTCAGTGGGCGATAGCCTTGTAAGCGAAGAAGATCACTACATTTTTGAACCCCAAAACTCCGGAAATTATATCCTTACTTACGAAGCCTCTAATGCCACTAGTACATTTTCTTATGAATACCAGATAAACGTGGCGGCCAAAATTAGGCCTATTACCGAAACCAGCATCGCCTATGTTAGCGAACTCCTGGAATTCAATCCTGCTCCTGGGCAGTTTATCAATAAAAATCCGGGGAATTTAGAAAGCGCCCAGGGTGTTGTTGGAGGTAGCGGTCTGGTAAGCCTTGGTGCCTGGGGTGGTTCCATAAGCTTTGCTTTTGACCATACTGTTCTAAACCGGGAAGGCGAGAACGATATTATAGTTAATGGAAATGCCTTACCTACCTCCGCAGAACCGGGTGTTATCTATGTGATGCAAGATGATAATGCCAACGGATTACCAGATGATACGTGGTACGAGATAAAAGGTAGTGCGCATAGTAAGGAAAGTACTCTGAGGGATTATGAAGTAACCTATTTTAGACCAGATACAGCAACAGAGGATATTCCATGGGAAGATAACCTGGGAAATACCGGGGTTGTAGCCACGAATACTTTTCACCAACAGCCATATTACCCAGAATGGATTACAGAGGATTCTTACACAATCTCAGGAACCTTGTTACCCGACGATAATATTGATATGAGCAACCCTTCTTTTATAACCAGCAAGCCTTTTGAATATGGTTATGCAGATAACACCTCAGGCGGAGACAAAATAGATTTAGCAGATGCAATTGATGAAGAAGGCAACCCGGTTAATTTAAGCGGAATCGATTTTATAAAAATCCAAACCGGAATCCAGGCTAATATGGGCTGGTTGGGAGAATTATCAACAGAAGTTAGCAGTATCGCTGATCTAAGCTTGCTAGAATAATAATTTACAAAAAGAATATTTATGAAATGTAATATTTACTTTTTTAGCAGAATACTGATCCTTGTTATGGCAATGAGCATTATAGGATGTAGTAAGGATGATGATAACGAAATTATCATAAATCCTCCTTTCAGTTGAGGGTGAACAAAATTCCATTATAAGCGGTCATATTGAGTACTAGATCTGCGATAATTGTATAAAGAATATAGGCCACCAGAATTAGGATTAAGAAACCCGGTTCTTCTTTGACTTTATAACTCGCAAAAATAGTTAAAGGTATAAGCACAGAATATTTAACTTTAACCGCAGAAATAACGCTTTGGCACTCGAACCGTTAAACTGCTATAAATCAATAATTTATTATTTACTCTAACTTCAATTTTCATAGATCGAACCAAAAAAGCCTTCAAAATCAATGACTTTGAAGGCTTTTGTTATTGTAGTGACCCTTACGGTACAAAACTCGAACCAATTAATAGAAGATCTAAAGCTTTTGGCGAATATTATGGCTACTTGATCACTAATGGGATCTTTTAAATCACAGATTAAATAAGTACTATGCTATGCTTTTTGTGAATTTATGTCCTCATATTGGAGCCTCCCTTTGGCCCTTTTATGACTATATTGCTATTTTGGAGCGGAAAATATATGTAGTTCCCTTATAAGTTATTTTCTTTTCTTAAAATGCACTTTTTACCTGTCAGTTCTGTAAATCATGAATAGTGGTTCTTTTGATATATTCTCAAGTTACCGGCATTCTGCATTAATTACTGAGCGATCTATTTAATTGATAACAGTTTGCAGCTACGTATTGATAAAAAAATAAGGAGGTTGTATTTAAAATAACCTCCCTATTTGAATCTGGAAAATCAGATTTTAAAGTTTAGCTACTTTCTTAGTCATCTCAATGTCGTTCCAGTATGCTTTAATAATATAAATTCCTCTTTCAAGGTTTTCTAAATTGATAATTTGTTCATCAGTTTCAAGTACAACAATACCATTCATGTCATAAACTTGTATATAAAATGTATTGGATACATTATTTTCTGGAGTTAATGAATTTGAAGTAGATATTATTGCCATTGTTTGTAAACTAGAGCCGCAATCTGGAGGCGGAAGTAAAGCATAAGTATCTACGTTAATTGATTGAAGGGTGTAGTCACAACCTCCCCCACCTCCTGGAGCCGGCGGTGTTAAGGTAATATCTTTTGTTTCCGTTCCGCAACTGGATTTAATAGTAATCCTTACCCGTTTTGACCATGTATTGGTACTACCTTGTCCCCAAAGCGTGTAACTACCATCGTTATTATTGACCATTCTTAATGTTGATGTTCCAGAACTGGATAAAACGGTATAGGTGGGCGTGGTATTAATACCTTGTCCGGTTATATTGGCTTTTGCTTCGGTACTATTTACATTAGATTGGAGAATTACTCTTACGGTAGATCCTAAGGTTATAGTTTTAGAAAAAGTCATTGCAGGACCGCAGTCAGAAACTGGAATAGAGGCCTTTAATGTCACTGTACCATTGCCTTTTTTTGTTACTGTAACTTTTTTCCATTTGGTACAATAGATGCAAGTGTGGAGCTGGAAATCGACCAAGTAACATTCGAGAAGGGAAAGGAATAGGTGCTTGACCCGCTACAAATTGTTGAAGCTCCTGAAATTTCTATATTGCTGCAAACATATGAGCAATCAAAAATCTCGGTTACTGAATCTGCATCTATTTCTTCAGCAAGCCAGTCACCATTTTTTGGATTAAATGAAATATGCGGCTCATTTACACTAGATGTACTAAATGAGGTCGTAAAATTTACAAAAGGAATAGCCTTAGAGCCTGTTGGTGGATTGGCAGATGTGTAAATTTTCAGGTAATCTGCTCCTATCAGGCTCACCTTATTTTCCCCCACATCAAGAGCACTGGTGACAGGTATGAAATTGAAATCTGGTTCAAAATCTACGCTATAACCATATTTTGCCAAAGCATTTCCTTTAAATTGACTGATGTCGATTTCTCCAAAAGAAGGATTTTTTCCACCCGGATAGCTATCTCAATGCAGTACTCCCGGAGGCGAATCATAAGTTCGTGATGTTAAATTCACATTAATATTAATTAGCCAAAGCAAAGTTTTAGTATAACGGATTCTTCCATAATAGATTTCGGAAGTTCCGCTAGCCGGAAATCCATTTGCCAAAAAATCTATTTCAAATTTACTTCGTCCGGGCAGAATTCCAAGTAACAATCCCGGTTCATCTAATAAAATTGTAGCTAAAGTAGCGCTTATACCTCCAAGACCGGTAATCGATAAAACTAAATCTGCCAAAAAGGTTGTCCTACCGTAAGCATCTATGGTCAACAAACGTTGACCAGCACTAACTTCCTGAGGTGACGCACAATGAATCCCATTGCTTAAGGCAATATTTCGGGTTTGTTGAGGATAGCCCATTAGTTTTAATTCGTTTTGCCATGCATCGTGTACCGAAGGATCCACTTTAAAATTACCATTCACATAGTTGATCAACATTTGTTTTACGGCAGGAGCATCTAATAAATCGGTTGCAGCTCCCAAACCGACATTAGAACCGTTGACAGGAATATTAATATTCCCAACAGGAGTACTTATAAACTGGTCCACCACGTGGCGAGCCATATAAAGCAATCCTAAAGGAACATGTGCTCCCTGGTGGAGCATCATGGCTAATATATAAACTGGTATTATGAGGTTTATTCCTGTTCTCCATATCTCTTAGAGCATAACGGGCAATGACACCGCCCATACTTTGGCCCAGTACCACGTTTGGCGTCGTGCTTCCATTCGCTGTTTTTTCTTGGTTTACCCATTTAATAACTTCTTCCAAAACGTAGGCATTACGTTGCAGGTAATCCGTTCCATTGTCCCAGTTTACATAAACTACATCATAGTCTATTGAGGTATTGTTTGTGATTAGATCACGAAGTTCATTGCTTCCCGATAATCTTATCGATGTAAGAAAATCAGTTATATCCGAATCTCCTATAGTTCCAGACGCTCCCAACAAACCCGTATCTAGCCCTTCAGCTACAATTAGAGGTTTCCTCAATTTACAATCGCTATTTCCATAAGAGATTTGTATAGTAGCTTTACCGGCTATTCCTAAATAAGAATTGCTTGCAGTAATAGAAATCGGGATATCAGAACAATTTGCATTAGTAGTTTTTTGTTGCGGGAGGTACTGTGACTTTTATTTTTTGTCTGCAGTATTTATATTGACCACTGGAAATTTGCAGGCGGTATGTCCAAGTATAGACCCCGGCAGCATTGTAGAAAGTGGTGGCTACTGCATTATTATTAAGATTTTTATAACCAGTACCATTTCCGAAGTCAATTTGAATTGTATTTATAGAGGACTCTTGATTCGTGTGCCATAAGGTGGGAGGCAGGGAAACTGATACATTGGGCTGATTTACTTCCTGTATTGGAGCGGTAATGGCAAAAGCCAGTTTTGTTTCATACGGGTTTTGCCAAATCCCATTTATATAGGAATCATCATATGTACCATTGATCACTTTTATCTTATTGTTGGACAAGGCATCGCTTCTTATTTGGGAATAATTATAATAAAGTCCGCTCAAAACCATGGAAGCAGTGTTAGGTATCTTGTTATTTTTCTGGCTTTGTAAAGATTGCCATTCTGCTTCTTCTTGTAGAGGCGGTTCCAGGCCTGGTACCCCCAAAGCGGTACGGGCACTTATCAGTACGTAATATACCATCGTATTTACTGATGTCGATAAATTCGATACCATAATCTAACAGAATGTTATTAGGAATCCTGTCTTTTCCAGCGGACCAAAAATAGTGTTCATTTGGCTCGCCACAGTGGTGTTCACGGTTTGGGCTAATATTCCTCCATAATAAATAAGGAAGAGCAATACTAGAAAGTAATTTTTTTTCATGATTAATTAGTTGTGGTTAGTTAATTGGTATACAGCATATCAAAGCGTCCATCGGTAATTTTAATTTCATTGCCCTCGTTGTCAAATACGGTGAATTCAAAGGTACCGGAGATGATAAAGTTTTCAGGATCGAAATTTGTAATATTTATGGTTCCAGGACTATTATTTGTAGTTGTCGTATCTAATGTTAAACCACCACCTAAAAGATAGATCCCATAAAAATTTCCTGATGCCTCTGAATTTAAAATATATTGTGTTTCTTGAACTGGTTCTACATGTAAAGCTCCCAGACCAACCGATAAAAGTTCTTCTCCACTTTTATTTGAAGCATGAATACCCAAAGTATATGCGCCATTCACAAATTGATAAAACGCGTTTGGTCTTCCCCTTCCGAAATTATCAGGAATAAAGACCTCCCCATTAATTAAACAGCCAAAAGTCTGTTCTCCGGATTGGGTAGCAGCTGGTAATTGATCAATAGGTTTTCGGGGCTGGTCATCATCATTGTTGCACGATGTACTTATTCCAAGGCTTACGATTAATATTAAATATAGGATTTTCATTATTTTTTAATTTTTAAATGTTAGGATTCTTATTAAGAATTTACTTTAAACAGAAATTCTTAATAATTAAAATACTCGAAAAAATTATTGGGTATGGTAGGGCAGTCAATAGTGTTTTACTTAATCTTGCTAATCCACAACGGTTGGATATCAGAAAAAGATTTGGCAGAAGGAAGGTGGGCTATCTGTATCTTACTTTTTTAAAGTATCATTTAAAATACCTTAATTAAAGGTTTTATATATTTTTTTATATAGAAATAAATGTACTTCTTAAATTGTTATGAAAATGTTAAATAAAAACCCTTTCTATAAAATACGGAGAAAATTTTGCTAGGAGCCTGTTTCAAAACAATCTCCACCACCGAATTTATTCCTTGACATTTATAAAAATGTATTCTTCATAAATATGATTTTTCCCAGAGAAATGGCTGTCGCAATGATGTCAAATATATAGTCTCATCCTAATGGGATACGAACCTATAAATAGCTGTAAAAGAATAAAATACAGGGTGAATTAATATTAATTATTTATACATGGAAACTCAAAAGCCTTGTAATAATAGGGATTACAAGACTTTTGAGTTTTTAGTGACCCCTATGGTACAGAATTGGAACCAATTAATAGAGGATTTAAAACTTCTGGTCGATATACTGGCCGCTTAAAAAAGCTTAAATCATTTATTTACAAAATGTTCACATATTCTTGTAGGACAATTGCATCTTTATTATCCCTTTGGAGAATATAATAGATTTACCTTTTTTGATTATTCCAAAAAGTTCTTGGTACTCTTTATTATTAATTCTCCCAGTTTCTTTCATAAATAACAAAGCTTTTATATGTCGAGATTCAAGATTGTATGTTTTATGAATTTCTACTGTATAAATATCCTTTAGAAAAGTGACACTTATTCCAAAAATAACTTTTGACTACTATAAAAGTCGTTTTGACTACATATGTTTTATAAGGTTGAGTCAACTTTGTATTAAGAAAAATGACGTGTTTTTAAGGTCATTTTCAATCAAATGAATCATTTATTAATAAAACTTCAAAAAAATGGATAAAAAATTTAATTCGAATATAGAAAATAGTCAATTGCAAAAAGCTCCAATTTATTCTTTAAAGGAACGCAATCGCAGATGGGATCTCGCACGACAATTTATGGAGCAAAATGGATTGGAAGCCATGCTGATAGTTGGAGAACATGAAGATGCTGGTCCTGCTAGCTATTCTTATGATGTTTGGTTCACTAACTCTCGTCCAGGATCAACAGTATTATTGCCTAAAGAAGGAACTCCAATTAATCTTTTACCTGCGCCAATGTTTGTCCTGGATCATATGGAAGTTGGAGAAGACGCATGGATTCCCGCAAAAAACATCCGTATTGGACGCGATTCCAATGCTGTAGTTCAAGCAATTAAAGATCTTGGTTTAACTAAAAGTGAAATTGGGGTTATAGGTCTTGAACCAGCTATTCCTTGGCAGCCTGAAGGTTTTGTCGGTTATAATTATTGGGCAAATATTAAATCAAAACTTCCTAATTCTAAATTTCAATCAATAGGTTTTGAGTTTGCTCAATTATTGATGATACAGAGCGAAGAAGAAATTAATGTATTAAAGCATGCGGCGAATATAGGTGAAACTATGGTACAAGCAATGTTTGAAATTGCCAAGCCCGGAATATCGGAAGCAGAAGTATATGCTGCAGGAATGGCAGCGGCTCTATCCAGGGGAACGGTAATACCTTGGATGCACATGTGTTCCGGAAAAAATAATTTACGTTTTGGACCTCCGTCTTGGGCCTACCGACCTACTCCTCCACGAATATTAGAAGAAAATGATTATATAGCGGCAGAAGTATTTTGTAACTATGGAGACCGTAGTACACAACATCAATTTGCACTTGCTATTGGTGATGTAGATGAAGAAAGAGAGCGGGCAGCAAATGTAGCTAGGGATTGTTATGAAAAAGGATTAAAGATCATAAAGCCTGAGACAAAGTTTGGCGAAGTTGCCGAAGCTTTATTGGCCCCGTTGGAAGATGCCGGTGGTTGGGTACGTGGTCCTCAGATACATGGCATAAATCCAGCCATACATATAGGGCGAATACCAGAAAATTACATTCAAATACCGGAGATGGAAAAGTATCCTGATATCCACGAAGTCCCAACGTTAATGCCCGATATGGAACTTTTACCGGGGATGAGTTTCGTTTTTGAGCCCAGTTGTGCTTTTGGCCGAAATCTAGTAACAGTAGGAGGAACTATACTCATAGATGAAAATGGTGCAGTCGAATTAAACCCATCAACCGGAAATTTATTCCGAAAATAAAAACATTTATATTATGTCTACAATACTAATTACCGGAGGTCACAGTGGACTGGGGGTTTACTGCTCCAAACTATTGGCATCCAAGTACCAATGCAACCTGATATTGGCAGGGAGAAATCCTGATAAAATGCAATCCTTTGCACAAGAATTAGAGAAGGACCATAATGTGAAAGTTCATTTAATTAAAGTGGACACTTCTTCTTTTGCATCGGTAAGAGCAGGCGTTACCGAATGTAAGAAAATGCTCGACAGGGGGGAGATTGACGCTTTAAGTGGAATTATTTGCAATGCAGGTGTCCGTTTAAATGGAGAGGTAACTTATACCCAAGATGGATATGAAACCACCTATGCTACCAATTACTTAGGGCATGTTTTATTGGTTGAATTGCTGATGGATCGGATTGCTAAAAAGGGGCGAATTGTATTTACTTCGAGTGGCACACATGATCCTGACACCGCTGATGGAAAAATGATGGGGGTTGCAGATACTGCAACAGCGGTAGAATTAGCGAATACAGGAAAGAATGGTGCAAAACCCATATCATTAGGGAAAATGTATTCCACCTCAAAATTAGATATGATACAATATATCTATGAGTTGGATCGCAAATTAAAGAAAGCCAATATTCCGATAGCTGCTATTGCATTCGATCCCGGGGCAACTCCAGGTACAGGATTTTTACGAAATATGCCAAAGCTCGTTGCATGGCTTGCAGAGACCTCATTCATGCGATGGGTTATGAAAAGGAATGGCATTACAACAAGTTCCGCTGATTTTTCAGGAGAATCCTTGGCTAAAGTGGCTGTAGATTCTGCGTTTGACAATCGTTCTGGAAAATATTTTCAAACCAATAATGGACAATTGAATGAAAGACCTTCCTCAAAGCTATCGTACGATAAAATAAGAGCAGCAAAACTATGGGAGGATACCCAAAAACTGATTCATATTAAATCTGATGAGACCTTTCTAAATCTTTAGAAGAATATATCAATGGCTTTCAAAAAACACAATCCAGATTTATCTTTTGTGAAAACCGGATGGACTGGAAATAAACTAAATGATAAAGGTTTATTTACAAACATTCATGGAGATGACATCAAGGGATTCAAGGATGCGTTGCGTATGTTGCGAAATCCCAGCTCACTTTCAAAACTAAAAAAAGGGCAACAATCTCCATTAAGTTGGCAAACCATTGAAAATATCTCGGACAAAATTCAAAACGCTATAATCCCACTTGGACATGCTTCTTTCATCATAGATTTAAATAGAATTCGCTTGTTGATTGACCCAGTTATAGCTCATAACAAATTTTTGAAACGATACACGAAAGTCCCTTTTGATATTCCTGATTTAAACAATGTCGATTACCTTCTTTTATCTCATAATCATCGAGACCATATCGATAAAAAAAGCATCATTCAGGTATGTAAATACAACCCACAAGCTATTATCTTAACGGGATTGGAAATCGGTAAACTTTTGAGAAGGTGGGGCATTAAAAATCGAGTACAAGAAGCCGGGTGGTATCAACGTTTTCAAACTTCTGAAAAAATTGATATTGACTATTTGCCGAGCCACCATTGGTCGAGACGTTGGTTTACAGATACCAATATCAACCTTTGGGGTTCTTTTATGATACAAGATAAAGTTTCGGGCAAGAATATTTACTTTGCCAGTGATAGTGGCTATCAAAACCATTTTTCGGAGATTGGCAATGAATATAACATTGACACTGCGATGATAGGCGTAGGAGCATATGAACCACAATGGTTTATGAGTTCGGCCCATACTGGTCCAACAGCTGCATTAAAAGCATTTAAAGATTTGAAAGCGAAACAATGGATACCTATGCATTATGGCACTTTTGATTTAAGCCAAGAACCTATTTTCTATCCCGAACAGATTTTAAAGGAAAAGCATTCGAAAGAACTTGAGCAAATTCAATGGATGAGAATTGGAGGGAAAATTATGCTGTAAGTTTATAGGGATCTAAACTAAGAAAATACAATAATATTCGGAGTAAATTACCAAGCACGAAAGAAAATTTTTAAATTGTATATAATATTATATTTAAGTAAGTCTAGGGGTATTTCCTCCGTAAAAAATAAATGATTCAAAAATAATTTTAATTTATCATCATGAAGCCTCTAAAAATAAAGACTATTAGTGAAATGCACCAATTTTTGGGTTTACCACAACCTGAACATCCGCTTATAAGCGTAATTAATTTTGAAACTCTTGAAACTCCAACTATGGACAGGGTTATGTTTGATTTTTATAGCATTGCACTTAAAAAAGGTTGTCAAAATAATCTTTTTTATGGACAACAAAGCTTTGATTTTAATGATGGCTTGATGATGTTTGTAGCTCCTAATCAGATTTTGACAGGACAACCCAACTCTGAAGATAATATAACAGGATGGACTTTGCTCATTCACCCCGACCTTATTTGGGGAACATCATTGGTGAATACAATTAGTAAATATGACTTTTTTGATTATGCGGTAAATGAAGCATTGTTCTTATCAGAAAAAGAAGAAAATATTTTAGGAGGAATTATTAACAATATCAAAACAGAATACCAATCTAACATCGATAAATTTAGCAAGCAGATTATAATTACACAAATTGAAAGCCTTTTGAGTTATTCCGAAAGATTTTATAACCGACAATTTTTAACAAGGGAGAGAAGTAATTGTCAAATTTTGGATCAACTCGAATTTTTACTGAATGATTATTTTAACCAAGAAGATTTAACATCAAAAGGCTTACCAAGCGTACAGTTTATCTCTGAAAAGCTGAATGTTTCTAAAAGTTATCTAAGAGGTTTGCTAAAAAATTTGACTGGTCTTTCTACCCAACAACTCATTCACGTAAAACTGATTGAAAAGGCAAAAGAAAAACTCTCGACGAGTGAACTCCCCATTAGTGAAATTGCTTACCAACTGGGTTTTGAGCATTCGCAAAGTTTCAACAAATTGTTTAAAGCAAAAACAAAACTAAGTCCATTAAAGTTTCGGGCAAGATTTAATTAAGCAAAATTTACTTTTGCCCTAGGGGTACTTCTATTTTTATTTATACGATAATTTTCTTTTAGATTAAGAATCTAATTTCATCAGAAATGAACCACTATGGACTCCAAGTCCATAGTT
>NZ_JAVRHK010000023.1:0-43658 GCF_031846585.1 Autumnicola musiva | reverse complement strand
CAACCTCTTGAAGATTCAATTGATAAAACATTTGGTCTAATTTCTACTTTATTCTCTTGTTTAAGTATTTCAAGATTTTGAAAGTAGCTTCTGTAGTTAGGATCAGGACTATCATTCAACTGAATTTTCACTCTTTGAGTAGTTGTTAAATTATTATCATTATCTCTAAATACGACGTTAGGAATTTGATCTATTGGTTGTTTACCAACAGATAGAAAAGCCAATTTTGAAATCACAGGTTCACCATCGCCCTGCGCTACAATATCTACGAAACGAAATGAATTTAGAATTTGATGACCAACAATCCCTTCAAGTCCATAACCCCCAAAACAAATTAGTGTTTTTGGCATTCTCTCCTTAACTAATTTGGCAAGAGCCAAATTGGCTATGGTTTGATCAAACATACATGTAAAACCAATCATGGTGTACTGATTTTCTTCTATGACTTTGACGCAGTCATTCAAAAATTTCGGCATTATTTCATTTCTTATTTTAAAAATAAAATCAAAATATTCTGCACGAGTATTCAAATTAGATAGTACATTGCCATCTCTCAAAAGATAGTGGAATGTTCTATCTAAGACCTGAATTTGGTCAGATGAGATGTTTTTTTCAAATATTCCTGAGAATAAAAACTCATTTATACCTTGAATATCTGCTAAAGAACTATATGTTGATGCTTTTAGATATTTAAATAAGAAAATGTTAAAATATTTTACATCATTTTCTATAGAATCATTATTTAGAACAGCACTTAATATTGAAAGCCCTAATGATGGTTCTTGATAAGGTGCCCAAGGCATTGAAACCAATAATACTTTGGGGCATAACATAACATTATAATTTTTCCACATTTGAAAAATCGATAACGGGTAGTTGCTCATCACCAATGGAATTAGCTCCTAACACTACTGCAATAGCTACTGAAATAATAGCAATCTTGACTCCAGCTACAGGGTTGATATCTGGATTAATAAAATCTCGTAAATCAATTTTGTCTAATTCATCTTCTATATCTGGGGATATTGATAAACCTAATTCATTAGCAACTTCCCTAGGTTTATCTTTCCAGTCAAGAACATATCTGCCATCCTTCAAAACTTCTTTGATAAAATCTTTACTACCACTACTCAAGGAGTTTAACTGATTTTTAATTGGGTTCTCATCTAATCCTTTTAACTGTTCAATCTCTTTCACTCCTAGACTTGTCCCCATTTCATCACTCAATTTTTGAGGACTTGAGAGAATTTCGTTTAATTTTTTTCCTTGAGATAATGAGAATTGAATGAAATTTGCAGTATTAAAATCAATAGGATATTTCATGACATTTGATTTTATTATCGGATCATCTACTTCACAAAATTTTAGTTATTATCAGTTGTATTTTGTTAGTCCACCTTAGCTATTTGTAATGTCCACTGAATGAATGGTCCAAAGGATATTTCTTCTTTTATTCCTTCAAATTTTTTGATAGGTACACCAGCTCTAAACTGATTTTTAGGATTTATTTTAAATTCCAAATATGGTGTAATGGCTAATGTTTCTGTGATGCCATTCTTTACAAAATCTATATTGGAAACAGCATCTTTAAATTCAATTGACGCCCCCCCTACAATCGAAGGAACAAATAATGTTTTAAGATAATCTGGAGTTTTACGATACTTTTTATTGAGTACACAAAGCCTTTGGGCAAATGAAAAACTTCCGCCCAAATATTCAACTTGTTTTTCATTTTGTTTGGGGCTTGCCAAGGCAGAACTGTAATGACCATTAATACTTATTGCTGTTTTTGAAGAGAAAATATAGGTAAGGTACATTGAAAAATTATTGCTTTCCGTTACAAAATAGTTATCAATGACATCGTCATTGTCCAAATCAACCTTATCACCACCAATAACCTCAAAAAGTGATATATTATATCCGATCGTTACCTTAAAACTTTTTCTCAATAGCTTTTCATAAGTTTCAGCATAAGTAGAATCCATTGAATAGTAGTATTTTGATTTGTAAATTTCGTATTCATAATCTTTCTCCGTTTCGCCTTTTGGCCTTTGGGCAGGGAATCCACTAAATGCTTCATTTAAGATTCTCGTTCCTCTCTTTGAAAATGGAGAAGAACTATCAAAACCAATACCCAAACCAAATGTTGAAATGCCATTTTTTTGAGCAATATTAATTTTTGTTTCCCTAAGAAATCCAATATTTTTAGAAGTCATTAATTTAAGGGGAAGGAAAACTATTTTTTGCAAATTATCTTCTTTGCTTACCTGAATGTTTGTAGTTAGAAGTTCGTATGTATTCAGATTAACTGCATTATAGATAGCGGGCTCACTATTACTCCCAAGAATAGAATTAAAAATATGTCCTTTGGTCGGCATTTCTTGACTATACCCTTTTAAAGTTAGTAACATTATCGTCAATATCAAAAGGTTTCTACTCATTGGATTTTGTGTTTAATGGTTTCTTCGAGCCTACTTCCTGAATCCAATTTGTTTGTTTTTCCTGTGTCTTTGGGTGATGCTTGAAAACCAATAGTTGGATTAGTTTGAGACAATATTACTATTAATTTTGGAATGGAAACAATAGCGAAAACTCCGAAGCTTACTTCAATTTCTGTATTCTCTTGAAAATTCCCAATATGAAAAGTATAAGCTCCACTTGAGTTATTTAAACTAGCCCCATTTAACAAGTCAGTAATCTTTTCGTTGTATTTTAAATGAAGTTTATAAAACAGAATTTGTCGGTTTTTTGTCCACCTAAAAGTTAGGCTAACGTCTGACTTATTCATTTCTTCGTTTAGAGTTTCTAAAATATCTTGCTCATTAAAATTGGAAAGACTTAATGTTTTGAAGAGATGTTTCATGATGAATTTTTTTAATAATGTTACCAACTAACGGCTAACTTTAATATGACTATATATACAATGAGCATTATAGATTAGGTGATAATCTAATCTTTCCCTGCAACTCCGAGCGCGCTTTTCTTCCCCACTTCCCTCTTTCTTCAATGTTTATCAACAATAGAATTTTCAATTCAACTAGAATTTCTCTTAAATTTATAATCAAATTCGAATAATTAAATTTAAAAAATAAATATTTATAAGATGCTGGTTGTCAGAAAAATATGACTTATTTTTAGATCAATTCTTTACTTTTAAAAAAAAAGAGGGTGTAAATAAATCTGTCTGAATGAAATTAATCAATAATTTCATTCAGATAGAATTATGACAACAAAAGGACAACAACAATTTGAGAAGATGGTACTTGGCCAGTTCATGTCGGGCAACAGTCATTTTTGGTGCAGACAAGGCTTTTGAACGATGCTAAAGAACGTTATAGAGAAAGCCCTTCAGGAAGAAATGAACTCCCTTGGATAGCGATGAGCGAGCTAAAGGGAATAAACGTAATGGCAAGGGAAGGAAAAAGTTTAAAGTGGCTTTGGATCTTTTGCTATTGAAACTTCTGAAGATCGTCATAGCAGCTTCCAACCGGAACTGGCTGATAATCTTTCAGAAAAAATCATCGGTTTATGCTCAGTTGATAAGGTGAACTGTAAATTTTTAGTTCACTTCTTTTTTCAAAACACCTTTGAAATAGCTGTGTAGCTTCATTTAAAAAGAATTCCACTGCAAAGGGGTTGTATGCCAAAGAAGATACATTTAGTTGATTCTACTCCTCAATTAGGTTGTCGTGTTCAATTTCTTTTTTGACGTTAATTATTGTTGAATTGTAAGAACTGGTATTACCTCAATTAAAATGTCTACTATTATTTCATTTTTTGCTGCCATATTATTTTGAATTTTTTTCACATTCATAACTTTTATCTTTAAAAATTGTTTCTCCCTTTACCAGCCAAGAAAAGCCGAAACACTCAACTGCTAAAGCTTCCATCCAAAAAGTTAATTGATGCTCTTGGTAAAAATCTTCTGGAATCATTCCACAAAAGTCTCCTAAGAAAATTACAGCCATTGAAACTATCATGATTACCCCGCACACTCTGTATATCCTATTTCTAAGTATTTTTTTTGTTCCTCGTTCATCTTTTGTTTGATTTGATTTTGTAAAAAGACATATTGACATAAAGGATAAACTTCCAAGAAACACGGCTGCCGATATATAATGAAAGGTTTCTCGAAGTTCATTTTTTGAGAGAATAGTTACAGAGTATGATTTCGTTGCATCTTGACAAATTTCAGTTATATTTCCAGTAGGAAACATAACTACAAAAAGTGCTGTAATGCCCGCTATAAGTGATACCAAAAGGTCGATAGGTTCTTTCCCCTTGTAGATTATAAGGAAAATTGATAATATGCTCATAACTCCGATTAATATTCCTGAAACTCTTGTGTAATAGTAATGACTAATAGAATTCAAAGGACCTGCAAAACCAGAGAAGATAAACAGCGAAAAAATAAGAATGAATGGTAATGCCATTCCTAAAATACCTATTGTTTTTCTGAGAGTCTTGCTGTTGGTTAGCCATATTTCGTTTTCTTTGGTGAACTCTGCTTTAAGAAATGCAGGCATTTTAGTTTTTTTCATATTTGGTAGTGGTTTGTTTAGAATTTACAACTAATTAAAGCTCCTCTAATAAATTAATAAGTAGTCTAAGTCTTTTTTATTGGGCGAAGCAAATCTTTTACAGGATACAAAAGATTCCGCCGTTTCCTCCTCTCACTTTTCCTCCTGCTTTTATAGTTATTAACAACAGGTTCCAAATTTCTCCTTCAATTTGTTCTTATTTGAGACCAAATTGCAACAATTAAATATAAATAATATTTTGTTCACAAACTGCTGGTCGTCAAAAAAATAGGTTTGATTTTGAGATAAATTTCGGAGAAACGAATTATTCATTTTTAATCCTATTCATTATGAAAAAATCAATCTACCCAACAATTGTTTTTTTGCTGTTTTCAATTCCTCTGTTTGCGCAGATTGGCGGAATTGAAAATTCCGTGAACGAAATTGCAGATACTATCCGGACAATATTCCCCATTCTTCTTGGGGTTATTTTCCTGGTGGGCTTCCTTTTCAATGCCGGGCATTTCTTTGGTGAAAACACAGATCTTAAAAAAGGGATTACTCGAGTGCTAGTCTTTGTGCTTATTGCAGGGGCAGTAGTTGGAATCTTTGGTTACTTAATAGGTATCGTGGTATAATGAAACGCTTCGAGATCTATAGAAACATCAGGAAACGGGCCATCATATGGGGATTGCCTGTTTCCCTATTTGCCCTAATGATGATAGCAGTGGTAGGATCCCTGTTGGTAATCATCTTTTCCTTCAGTTTTGGAGTTGTAATCACTGCGCTTGCTTTCAATTGTTTGCTGTACATAGGGCTAACCCGCTTTGCCAGTCAGCCGCAGTTATTCCAGTTTGCGAGGGTATTTCCTTCTTCAGTTACAGCTAAACGTTCAATCCAGGTTTATTATGAGCAAGATTAACCTCGCAGCTTTCCATCCTATAGCAGATGTTCAGGCTAATACCATCTTTGCCGGCAATGGCAATGTCGTGTTAGCCTATGAAGCTGTTCTTCCAGAAATCTACTCCTTGTCTGAAAATGAAATCCCTCCCCACAGGAATGGTAGTGCATAAGCAGGATATTTATCTAAAGCGGAATTATTCTTCAGAAAAGCTTCCCAATAAAACTTTCCTGGAAAAGGCCACGTGGTCACACTTTAAAGACCGGGAATATACAGAACATCGAAGTTATCTTTTCTTTATTAGAACAAGTCGCTGAACAATCCAAAATATGTGAATCCATTTCAAAAGATCAGTAAGAAAATTACTGCTGATCTGGATGAAAACATCAGGAGATTTCAAAATGCCGTTAATGATTCTGTTTCTTTCTTGAACAACAGCAGGAAACTGGAACTTCTTCCTCTTGAAGAGGAGGAAATAACCTGGCTTACCCGGGGATATTTCAACGGGTTTAATGAAGGAATGGATACCAACATTCTTTTGGAAAAGAATGATATCAGTATTGGTGATCATAATTTTGATGTCCTGGCAGTAAACAGCGAATTATGTTTTGGAGAGAGTGTTCAGACCAGTAAAACCAATGACAGGTTTACTTCTGATGATTTTGTTTTCCACCAGGGCTTTATAGATGGGCTGGGACTGAATTTAAAGGAGAACCATATTGTAAACCAGATTATTTACCTGGACGACAAACAAAAATGGAGAAAGCTGCTGGATGCGATCCATAAAAAAAGCCCTTGTGTAACAAAGGCTTTTTAAAAAGGAAGAAAGATTACAACAATCCTTCATCGGCAAAACTGAAGTAATCCCCTTCAGGAGTCAAAATTAGATGATCGAGGACTTTGATATCGAGAAGTTCCCCGGCTTTTTTAATCTTCTGGGTTAGTGCTTTGTCCGGTTCACTGGGGTGAAGGGTTCCTGACGGATGATTGTGCGAAAGCACCAGAGAACCTCTTTGTTTTTGTAGTTTAGTTTTCTTGTTTGTTAGTTGATGTTCCCAAAAACAGGATCTCATGCACCAGGATTTCGGTGATATATTGTTTTTCCCCTGCCTCGTTTTCATAGGTGCGGGTGGTTAATTTGCCTCCAATAGCAACTTCTTTTCCTTTAGTGAGGTAAGTTTGGGCAAGCTGTGCCTGTTTGCCCCAGGCCACGAGGTTATGCCATTGGGTCTGCTGGATTTTTTCTCCATCCTTAAGATAGTTGTCATTGGTGGCCAGGGAGAACCGAACCACAAGATTTCCCTTTTCGAACCTGTGGGATTTAGGATTTTCTCCCACGTGTCCAATTAACTGCACTTTGTTTCTAAGCGTTTTCATAATGATAAGATTTAAAGATTTATAATTGATTTTTAATGATTTACTTATTGCATCCTGAACGTTTTCCTTTTTTTGATGCAATACCTTTTCAAAATTTAGAATTAGGGAGGACTTATAAATAGGGAGCGAAGGGACCGGCTTTATGCAGTCCGGACTAACTTCTGAATTTTGGTATTTCGCATCACAAAAAAAGGTAGTGGCAGTGGGAGGCCGGGCAGGAGTTCTAATGAGAAAAGGAAGAATACAAACAAAAGCAGGAAGCGGAATTAAAATAAAACATGGAAATCCACTTTGGCGGACTTAAGTGGAAAAGCATACCTGGAGTAAAAGGGGGAGTCACTTGTATTCTGGATGAACAGAACAGCTCATTTATAAAATTAAAATATATTCAGTGTTTAGATTTATCTTTATGAATGGAAAATCCCATTATCATTTGAAGAATAATTCACCTCATATTTTATTTGCTAGAAAATGGGCATACATAGTGGGAATAAAAAGTCTAAACCTATTTCATAGATATGCTTATTATCCTATCAGGAAGTGTATATTTGGCTCTGATTAATCGATTAAAATGAAGAAAAAAGTCTCCTTAAAGGATATAGCAAAAAAAGTTGGTGTTTCTACAGCTACAGTCTCTTATGTCTTATCGAAGGGAAAGGAAAGTGGGGTTAGTGCAGAAGTCTCAGAAAAAGTAAAAAAGGCCGCAAAAGAGTTGAAATATCAGCCTAACCAGATTGCCAAAAGCCTCAAAATGGGTAAAACCTTTACTATTGGATTAATAGTAGCTGATATTTCGAATCCTTTTTTTGCTCATATAGCACGTATAATAGAAGATGAAGCGACCAGGCTTAATTACACGGTGATTTTCGGAAGTTCTGATGAAAAATCGGATAAGTCCTGGGATTTAATCCAGTTTCTAACAAATCGCCAGGTAGATGGTTTTATTATTGCTCCTACCGAGAATTCTGAAAAGCAAATTAAATACTTAAAAGAGCAGCACATACCTTTTGTGTTAATTGATAGATATTTTCCGGAAATTTCATCTAATTATGTAGTTATTGATAATTTTAAGGCAGCGTATAAAGCAGTTAACCGCTTGATTGAAACAGGTAACCAGCAAATAGGGATTGTTGCCTATTCCAATTCTCTGTACCATATGAGGGAACGGGTGAGAGGTTATAAAAGTGCTATGGGGGATAATACTTTAGAAGTAAAAAATGAATGGCTTCACGAAATTGATTTCTCCGATATAAAGCTTGGTGTGAAGAAAGCAATTGATGAGCTGCTATTAGAAAAAAAACCTGTAGAAGCTATTTTTTTTGCCACTAACACTCTCGCTGTTCACGGTCTGAAATATATAGATGAATTAAATCTCAAAGTTGGGGAAGATTTAGCTATAGTAAGTTTTGATGAGGGGGAAGCATTTGATTTTTACTATTGTCCATTATCCTATATAAAACAACCTTTGTCAGAACTTGCCGAGAATGCTGTAGCAATACTGACCAAGCAAATTTCTGATCACGAGGCAAAAGAAGAACAGGTTTGTCTTGAAGCGGAATTGGTAATTAGGGAATCCTGTCAAAGAAGCAATTCCTAATGATGTAAGAATCCACTGCTAATTTTGCGAAATTCTTTTCTTTTAGGTGGAGTATTTAAAAGTAATTAAAAATAAATTTTTCTATTTAATCGATTAAATTTATATTTGGATAAACAGATTTAATCGTTTAAACATTTCATTTATGAGGATTCAATTTTTTTTATTACTGGTATTTAATATTATTTCTTTTATCGGTTCTTCTCAAGAAGGAAGATTTAACGGATTAAATATGAGCCTGGGAAATGTATATCGAGTTTCGGATGCAGAAACCAGATCGATTAGTCCTGAAAACTTTACGGGAGAACCCGGAAAAGGAGGTATGGCTGAATTGGGAGAAGGTACAGGTAGTGAACCTGCCCGTGAATTAGGACAAGGGTGGAAGGTAAGTCCATCCGTCAAGATAGAACCGGGGGGAACTTTCACTTTGGCTGAAATCACCGATGAGGGTGTAATTCAACATATCTGGATGACACCCACAGGGAACTGGCGATTTTCAATTTTACGTTTTTACTGGGATGATGAAAAAGAACCCTCGATCGAAGTTCCTGTAGGTGATTTTTTCGGTATGGGATGGGGCGAATATGCCCACCTAAATTCTCAACCTGTTACTGTAAATCCAGGAAGTGCTTTTAATTCTTACTGGCCGATGCCATTTAGGAAGAAATGTAGAATCACAATGGAAAATATAGGATCACGTGAAATGTTCTTGTATTATCAAATAGATTATACATTGACAGATGTTCCTGAAGATGCGGCTTACCTACATGCACAATTTCGAAGAAGTAATCCAACTAAAGGCTCCATTCATACTTTAGTAGATGGTATAAAGGGTAAAGGCCACTATGTAGGTACTTATCTGGCATGGCAGGTTAATAATAAAGGCTGGTGGGGTGAAGGAGAAATAAAGTTTTATATGGATGGGGATAAAAAATTCCCAACTATAGCAGGAACGGGTACAGAAGATTATTTCCTGGGTTCGTATAATTTTGATCGAAATGGGGAATACCAATATTTTTCGACCCCGTTTGCTGGCCTACACCAAATTATCCGCCCCGATGGGAATTATAATTCTCAACAGCGCTTTGGAATGTATCGTTGGCATATTCAGGATCCAATAAGGTTTGATAAAGAATTGAAAGTAACTATCCAGGATTTGGGGTGGAGAAGTGACCATCGCTATCTTCAGCAGAAATCTGATATTAGTTCAGTAGTGTATTGGTACCAGTTAGAACCACATGCTTCTTTTCCTGCCCTTCCTTCCAAAGATGATCTAGAGGTAAATTAAATATTATAATAATGCGCTATTCAACACTATTAAAAGCTATATCGATTTCGTTTTTGATCTCGTGTGGTAATCAAACTAAACAGGAAGAAAAAGGGATGCAGGGAAAAACTTTTGAAAAAGGAAGCCTGGGCTATGATCTGGAATTTCTAAAAGAAAAAGACCAGCAACTTATTACGCTGTCACAGGATAGTAGCTATGTGATTATTTCTCCTAAATATCAGGGTAAGGTATTTACTTCGTCTGCCTCAGGGAAAAACGGCAGGAGTTTCGGATGGATCAATTATGAAGCTTTTGATGGAGAAGAAGACCCGCATATGAATGCATACGGGGGAGAAAACAGGTTTTGGTTAGGACCTGAGGGCAGCAAATTTTCTCTATTTTTTATGCCTAACAGTGAAATGACTTTTGAAAATTGGAAAACTCCTGCTGCAGTTGATACCGAAAGCTGGGAAGTGACGGATAAAAGCTCCAAAAGAGTTGCAATGCAAAAGCAAATGTCTCTGGTGAATTATGCAGGGACTTCGCTTAACATTAAAGCCACTCGAGATATAAGTATTCTTGATAAGCAGGCGATGGAAGAGCTGCTGAATGTTCAAGTTAATAACAATGTGGAAGGAGTGGGGTTTAAAACAGAAAACACAATTACGAATAGCGGAGAGAACCCCTGGACAGAAGAAACCGGTGCTCCCTGCATATGGATATTGGATATGTTTACACCTTCAGAAGAAACTGTCATTGTAATTCCATATAATGAAGATGCCGAAGGCAAGGTAGCTACAACCGATTATTTTGGCCAGATCCCGGATGAAAGGATTAATTATGACGGGGGGAAGCTGTTTTTTAAGGCCGATGGGAAGTCTAGAGGTAAACTCGGGATTCCTCCGCAAAGGGCTAAAACCACCGCCGGAAGCTACGATGCCTTAAATAAAATACTAACGATTACTCTTTTTGAAGTAGATAATGGTGGAGTTTACCTGAACCAGGAATGGACGCCGGAGAAAGATCCCTTAGCGGGAGATGCCGTAAATGCCTATAACGACGGGCCGCTGGAAGATGATTCTCAAATGGGGCCGTTTTATGAAATTGAAAGCGTGTCACCTGCCGCCTTTCTAAAGCCTGATGAAAAGCTTACACACCAACATAGTGTTTTTCATTTCACAGGTAATGAAGAACAACTTGATCAAATTTCACAAGCAGTGCTCGGTGTAAGCCTGGAAGAAATCAAAAATGCTTTTCAAAATAAAAATTCAACAGAGAAATAATCATTTAAAATTATGCTGAAAATCAACAAATATCCTAAAATAGGGATTCGCCCCATAATTGACGGAAGGCTTGGAGGAGTCCGTGAATCATTAGAAGAGAAAACAATGTCTATGGCTAAAGCAGTAGCGGAATTGTTTAAAAAAGAATTAAAGTATCCAGATGGTAAACCTTATGAATGCGTGATAGCCGATTCCTGTATAGGAGGGGTAAAAGAAGCAGTTAATTGCGAAGAAAAATTCAAGGCAGAGAACGTAGGTGTTTCCCTTTCCGTTACTCCCTGCTGGGCTTATGGCACTGAAACAATGGATCTTGATCCTCACATTCCCAAAGCTATTTGGGGTTTTAATGGAACTGAAAGACCGGGAGGAGTATATTTAGCGGCTACTCTGGCAGCTCATAATCAAAAAGGACTCCCGGCATTTGGAATTTACGGAAAAGATGTGCAGGATTTGAATGACGGAGATATTACTGAAGATGTGCAGGAGAAGCTACTTAGTTTTGCAAGGGCCGGTATGGCCGTAGCGCTCATGAAAGGAAAGTCCTATCTGGCCATAGGAAGTGTTTCTATGGGTATCGCTGGTTCTGCCGTTGATCCTGACTTTTTTCAAACATTCCTTGGCATGCGAAACGAATATGTTGATTCCACTGAAGTTTTAAGACGGATAGAGAAGGGCATTTACGCTAAGGAAGAATATGAAAAAGCACTTGCCTGGACAAAGAAGAATTGCAGGGAAGGTGAAGATTATAACGAAGAAGAAAAACAGCGTTCACGGGAGCAAAAAGATGAAGATTGGGAATTTGTAGTAAAAATGACCCTGATTATTCGTGATTTAATGGAGGGGAATCCTAAGCTTAAGGAAATTGGTTTTGGAGAAGAATCTTTTGGACATGAAGCAATTGTATCTGGTTTCCAGGGACAGCGGCAATGGACGGATTTTCTGCCCAACGGAGATTTTTCTGAAGCTATCCTTAATTCTTCATTTGACTGGAATGGAATTCGTTCTCCGTATTTAGTGGCTACAGAAAATGATGCTTTAAATGGAGTCTCCATGCTTTTTAATTATTTATTGACCAATACAGCGCAAATATTTGCTGATGTTAGAACCTATTGGAGTCCTGAGGCTGTAGAACGGGTAACCGGATGGAAACCGGAAGGAAGAGCAGAAAATGGATTTATACATTTGATAAATTCGGGATCGGCTACCCTTGATGGATCCGGAAGGCAGACCCGCGACGGGAAACCTGTTATGAAACCTCACTGGGAAATTACCGAAGAGGAAGTTGAGGATTGCCTGGAGGCGACAACATGGTACCCCGCCAGCTTAGGCTATTTTAGAGGAGGGGGGTATTCTTCAAATTTTCTTACTAAAGGGGGAATGCCGGTAACAATGTGCAGGATCAATCTGGTAAAGGGAATAGGCCCTACATTACAAATTGCGGAAGGTTGGAGTATTGATCTGCCGGAAAATGCACATAATACTTTAGATGCAAGAACCGATAGAACATGGCCTACCACCTGGTTCGTTCCGCGTTTGACTGATGATGTAGCTTTTTCCGATGTGTATTCGGTTATGAATAACTGGGGATCTAACCACGCAGCAATCTCGTATTCACATATTGGAAAGGATCTTATCACCCTGGCTTCTATGTTAAGGATCCCGGTGTGTATGCATAATGTAGCCCCGGGAGAAATATTCAGGCCTACCGCATGGAATTCCTTTGGAATGGATAAAGAAGGATCAGACTATCGCGCCTGCCAAACTTACGGCCCCCTTTATAAAGGATAGTTTATTTAGTTCTGCATTTCAGTATTTAAAAACTTAATAAGAAATTATTTCATGAAAAGTAAAGCATCAAAAGTGTCTTTAATCAGACCAGGAAATACCTGGCCTTTTATACTTGTTACCAGCCTTTTCTTTCTCTGGGGATTAGCCAATAATATGACAGACACCTTATTAGCCGCTTTCAAACGGATAATGAGCATGTCAGATTTTCAAACTTCCTGGATTCAGCTTGCCTTTTACGGTTCGTATTTTTTGCTTGCCCTGCCGGCAGCTATTCTTATTAAGAAGTATACTTATAAGTCAGGTGTTCTGGTTGGCTTGGGGCTTTTTATTATTGGTGCTTTACTTTTTTATCCCGCCAGCATCACGATGGTTTACGGGCATTTTCTAGCGGCCTTGTTTATTTTGGCAGGGGGATTATCTATCCTGGAAACGGCTTCCAATCCCTATATCATAGCCATGGGGCCGGAAGAAACTGGTACGAGAAGGCTCAATTGGGCGCAATCTTTTAATCCCATAGGATCCATTTCCGGAGTGTTATTAAGTAAATTTTTTATTCTTTCTCATTTAAACCTGTCCAGTGCGGAGCAGCGAGCTGCAATGAATGCACAGGAGCTTAAAGCTATCCAATCTGAAGAGCTTACTTCGGTAATGGGTACTTATGTAGGGGTGGCTTTTCTGTTGATTATTATATGGCTTTTGGTGAAATTTACTAAAATGCCTAAAGCTTCAGAAGAAGAGAATAATATAAACCTGGTGCCAAGCCTAAAAAGACTTTTAAGTAATGCAAATTACCAATGGTCAGTAATCGCACAGTTCTTTTATATGGGAGCCCAAATTGGAGTATGGTCATATACCATACGATATGTAATGCAGGAACTGAACCTTAATGAGGATGATGCTTCCACATATTATCTCGCCTCTTTAATATTATTTGCGGCCTCTAGATTCGTCTTTACAGGTTTAATGAAATTCTTTAGCCCTAGAAGTTTACTTTTAATAAGTGCCCTTGGTGGCGGAATCTGTACCCTTCTGGTAATATACGGCAGTGGATATCTGGGGGTTTGGGCCTTAGTGGCAATATCCGGGTTTATGTCGCTTATGTTTCCAACTATATATGGTTTAGGAATGAGGCGTCTAGGACAGGATAGTAAAATTGGAGGTTCCGGCCTTATTATGGCTATTCTTGGAGGAGCGGTTTTAACTGCGGTACAGGGGCAAATCTCTGACATTACTCAAAATATAAATCTTTCCTTTTATATGCCCTTGTTTTGTTTCGTCGTAGTAGCAGCGTATGCAGTGATTCAAAGAAAATTAGAAGCAGTATAGTTTGTATCAACAATTTGTTTTTATGAGTATTAAAAGAAAATATGTGATTGGAGTAGATTTCGGTACAAGTTCTGTCCGTGCTATTCTTACTGATGTCCATACCGGCAAAGAAAAAGCAGCGTCAGAATGTTTTTATCCGAAATGGAAAGAAAGCCGTTTTTGTGATGCTTCAAAAAACCAGTTTCGGCAGCATCCTTTGGACCATATTTACCGCATGCCTAAAAATGCACAGATTTGAATAAACATTTGCATTGGGGGCATCTATGTTTGCTGCAACAGTGGCAAATATATCCAAAAGTAGAGGATGCTATGGAGAAGCTGGGGCAAGGATTTGAGAAAGAATATTATTCCGATGATAGAAAACATGAAGGTTCATAATCTCAGGTACGAGAAATATAGAACTGTATATTTTGATAGATCAGTAATTTAGAAGTCCACTGTCGCTTAAAATTTGTAGACATAAAAATTTTTGTTCTGTTTGATTGCACCAAGTTGAGTTCCATTTCAGTAAAATTTCCAAAACAGTACCAATGTTGCGGATGTGTGAAAGCATTTCATGAACTAAAATTGAATTTGGCAAAAAGCACAGGTAAGACGGAAATAAAGAGAAGAAATATTACTCGATGAAAAATATATAGCGAAAACGTTTTATTTACGATTTAGGTAAACTAATTCCACTGTTATTAACTATAAAGTAAAATTTAAACGATTAAATTTGTTTAACTATAAATAAATGCTATCTTTAAAAAGTTATAGAAAAGTTAATATGCCAATGCTTAATCGATTAAATAACGATACAGTAATTTTTTAATTAATTATAAAAATGATGAAAACAATTAACTCTTATGGTAGGCTTACGGGTCTATATGAAAAAAAGATAAAGCTATTACTTTTAACATCTACATTAATTTTGGGGATTCATTTGACAGTTTTTTCATCCCCGACCTCCACCTCAATTAATTTTGGTGCACACAACATTATTGACCAGGATTATGTATCTGGTATAGTCAAGGATGGTGCAGGTATTCCTATACCTGGTGTGAACGTTATAATAAAGGGCACCAATCAAGGTACAATGACCAATATGGATGGTGAGTTTCAGATTACAGCTTCCACCAATGATATTTTAGTATTTTCTTCTATAGGTTTTGAAAATCAGGAAATTGCGGTTGCCGATGAATTTAATATTGAAATAGTTTTAACTGAAAATGTTTCGGAGTTGGGAGAAGTTGTTGTTGTAGGATACGACACTCAAAGAAAGATTACTTCTACAAGTGCTGTTAGCAGTGTGAAAGGAGAAGAGATCGAAGATGTACCAGTTGGAAATATTACGTCTGCTTTAGCTGGACGAGTACCGGGATTACAAGTGATGAATCGCGGGGGCCAGCCGGGCGCCGATGGTGCTTTTTTAAATATTAGGGGGTTTGGCGCCCCTCTTATTCTGGTTGATGGGGTGCCACAAGACCCAGGTAATATTGACCCGAATGAAATAGAAAGTATAAATGTTTTAAAAGATGCCTCAGCCTCAGTCTATGGGGCTCGGGCTGGAAATGGAGTTATTTTGGTAACTACAAAAAGGGGTGTGCTTGGAAAGCCTACATTTAGTTTCAATTATTCTTCAAGTATTTCTGAGCCTACAAAAATAGTGGAATTGGCTGATGCCCCTACATATGCACGTTTAGTTAACCAAGCCGATTTATCTAATGGTGTGGAACCTACTTATTCCGAAGAAGAAATAAGTCTTTTTGAGCAAGGTACCAACCCACAGTACCCAAATACAGATTGGTGGGATGAGACTTTTAGAAAATGGGCTCCAATGAATGATTTTAACTTGAACGTAAGGGGCGGAACTGAAAATGTAAAATATTTCTTATCAGCAGGATACCTTAATCAGGAAAGTATCCTGCGCACCAATGATATTAATTTCGAAAGATTCAGTTTTAGGTCCAATCTAGATGCCCAAATTTCCGAAACCTTTGAAATTGGTGTTGATATAAGTGGAAGAAAAGAATATAGAAATACCCCAGGCAGGGGGATTGATGTAATTATGTTAGCGGTTCAGGCGGCCAAACCTACTGAACCTGCGAGTTTTCCCGATAGTAGTAGACCAACTTATCCTGGATATGATGCTGGTTGGGCAAATCCACTTCCTATATCAAACAGAGACTATTCAGGTTATACAAATGATAATTTTCAATCCATAAGAGGAACTCTTAACATGAATTATGATATGGTGAATTTTATAAAAGGATTAAATGTGGAGCTTAAAGCTGATTATAGGGCCAATGATTCTTTTATTAAGAACTGGAGTACTCCTTTTACCTATTATAATTATAATTATGAAGAAGATACTTATCAAGAATCCTCTGTATTCAATAGTGGAAGAACGAGTTTAAATCAAAATTATAGAAAAGATTGGTTAGCCTACGGTTATCTAAGATTCAATTATAACCGGTCTTTTAATGATCATAAAATTTCTGCTATGGTTCTGGGCGAAGCCCTGGCAAGTAGAGCCGATTATTTTGGTGCATACCGTGAAGGATTTATTACAGATGAAATTGATCAACTCTTCGCCGGTAGCGATGAAAATAAGGATAACAATGGAGGTGCGTCTGAAGATGGAAGAATGTCTTATGTAGGAACTTTAGGCTACAACTTCAAAAATAAATATTTAGCCGATTTTGTGCTAAGAGCTGATGGTTCTTCAAGATTTTATGAAGACAATCGTTGGGGCTATTTTCCTGCTATTTCTGTAGGGTGGAGAATAAATGAAGAAGATTTTTTTAAGAATAACATTGATTCTTTCGATAATTTGAAATTAAGGATGAGTTATGGTCAAGCGGGCGATGAGGCTACTGTAATGTTTAATTACCTTACCGGTTATCAATTTGCATCATCATATGTCTTTGGTCAAAATGAGACAATTGAAAGAGGGATTGCTTCCAGGGGATTAGCAAATCCTGCAGCAAGGTGGGCTCAAACCACAACCTACAATATAGGACTTGACGGTAATATTGATGAAAGTGCTTTATATTTCGAAGTTGATGCTTTTTATAGGAGAAAAAGTGATATCCTGGCAACCAGAGTTCTTTCCGTTCCAAGTACATTTGGTGCGAGTTTACCTCAGGAAAATATTAACAGCCAGGATGATAGGGGGTTTGAATTACTATTAGGACATTCAGGTAATATAGGTGAGTTTAATTATGATGTGAGTGCAAACTTTTCATGGGCGCGAAGCAAATGGATACATTTTGAAGAACCAGAATTTGTCTCAGAAGAAGAAAGAAGGAGACGACAGTTAAGCGGGCAGTGGACCAATATTAGTTGGGGGTATGAAACCGATGGTTTGTTTACTACACAAGAAGAAATAGACAATTGGGCGGATATAACCAATGGAGCCAATAATAATGTCATACGCCCTGGAGATATAAAATATATAGATCAAAACGAGGATGGGGTCATTAATTGGATGGATGAAGTACAGTTAGGTAAAACCGTTCAACCTGAGATATTCTATGGAATGAATTTAAATTTAGAATATAAAAACTTTGGATTAACAGCATTGCTACAGGGTGCAGCCAACTATTCAGTTTTTTATAGTGACCAGTTCAAGGCTCCCTTTGGAGTTAATTTCGTTCCATTTCAATTCTGGGAAGATGCTTGGACTACCGAGAATCCAAATCCTCAAAGTTCTTTGCCTAGAATAAGGTATGGAGCTCAGATGACTCATCCTAATGGATATGCTTCAGATTTCTGGATAGTTGAGAATGCCTATTTTATACGTTTAAAAGATGTACAATTGAGTTATACATTACCTAATTCTATAGTAGAAAGTATTGGATTCCAAAATATAAGATTATATGCTCAAGGATATAATTTAGCAGCGATAACAAATGTGAGATATCGTGACCCGGAATCAGATAATAGTTCAGGTCGAAATTATCCCCATCAGAGAACTTTAAGTATTGGTGCAAATTTAAAATTTTAAAATAATAATCATGAAAAATAAATTAATCATATTGTTCATAGCGATAGTTGGGTTTATCTCTTGTGAAGATCCTTTAGATAAAGAGCCCTTAGATATTATTTCTGATGCCCAGGTGTGGAATGATGAAGATCTTGTTGACTCTTATTTAACCCATTTATATAGTGTGACGAATTTTAATGATGTATTTGGTGATTTTCAGTACAAAAATGTTGTTGTTACAGATGAAGCAAGAACATGTTTTGGATGGAGTAGCCTTCTCAATGTATTTACTTTAGGCGTTATAAATCCTGATAATATTGCTAATCGAGATTATTTAGGTTATTGGGAATATAATATCATTAGGGGGTATAATGAATTCCTCATGCAAATTAATAATAGCAATTTGTCTCCAGAGTTTGTAGAAAATCGCTCTGCAGAAGTGAGATTTTTAAGGGCTTTTCATTATTACAATTTGGCAATGCGCTACGGGGGAGTTCCCCTAATTACGGAACCTCAAGAAGTTGATGATCAGAATCTTTTTGTGAGTAGAAATACAGAATTGGAGATCTATAAATTTATTTTGGAAGAATTAAATGAGATTATTGAAGTACTACCAGAAGAATACAATGCAGAAAATTATGCGCGAGTTAGCAAATATGCGGCCTTAGCTCTTAAAAGTAGAGCAATGTTATATGCGGGAAGTATTGCAAAAAACGGTTCTATGCAATTAGACGGCATTCTAGGTGTTCCTTCTTCAGAGGCATCTCGTTTCTATGAAGAATCTTATAATGCCTCGAAAGAAATAGTTGAAAGTGGAAGATTTGCTTTATTTAATCGGTATCCTAATGATAAAGTTCAGAATTATCAATCTTTATTTTTAGAAGAAAATAATTCTGAAGTAATCTTTGTGAAAAAATATGTGGGCGAAGATTATGGTCATGATTATGACTATTATAATCAACCATTATCTTATAAGCCTTTTGTTGCCAGTGTTATAAACCCTACACTGGAAATGGTAGATTCCTATGAATTTATAGACGGATCTCCTGGTTCTTCTATTAATTATGATCAGGAAATTTCAACCCTTGAGTTATATAGGGATAAAGATCCTCGTTTTCATGCATCCATTTTATATAATGAGGCTCCGTGGATTGATAGTGAAATAGAAACATTTTACTTTTCAATTGATTCAGATATTAGTTCTGATCCCAGAGATAATTCCCTTTCCGGAAGGGGCAAAGATGTTAATACCGATCCCTACGCTGGTGCTACTCAAACCGGCTTTTTTGTCAAGAAATATTTACAGCCTGAAAGGGGAATTCCTCTTGGTGGGTATTCGGATACCGACTTCATTGTTTTTCGTTTAGGTGAGATATATTTAAACCTCGGTGAAGCATCTTATGAATTAAATCGGCCTGCAGAGGCTCAGGAAGCCATTAATATGATTAGAGGCAGAGCGGGAATGCCACTCCATACTTCTATTGACTCCGAAAAAATTAGACATGAACGAAAAATTGAATTGGCCTTCGAAGGAATTCGCTTCTGGGATGTAAGAAGATGGAGGACTGCAGAAGAAAAACTAAGTGGTGTGTTTCACAAGCTTACAGCCTATTATATAAGATCTCGTGATACTTATGGTTATTTAATTCAGAATGCACAAGGTGATAGAGTTCGGAGTTTTATGAAAGATCATTATTATATGCCTCTGCAAAGAAGCCATATAACAGAAAATCCAAATTTGGTGCAAAATCCTGGGTATAATTAATATAATAGCACAACTGGCCTTTTGAAGACAGTGTGTGGAAGGTTTGGCTTTTATCAAGCTCTTTTTTTATAGGTAAGATTTAAAACAAATTTACTTATCTATCATGCAGTAATATTATATCTAATTCAAATAATTAAAATCAATAATAAAAATAGGAACAGGGATGCTGTTCATATACCAAATAAGAAAATTAAATATGAGAAAGTTAAGTTTATGGCTAATAGTTTTTGTTTTCTTAGCCTGTGAAGAGGAAAAGAAAAGCGTTAGCTATTTGGAAGTGGTCAATAAATTGACAGATCTAAAAGCACTCGCAAAATTGCCGGAGTCGGGAGAAAATAGTGCCATGTGGTCCAGTTATGATCGCGAAAGTAAAATAGATCCCGAAACGGGAGAATTTATTAAATGGGATGCAAATAACGATGGCTTAAAACCGCAGTTCATAAGGAAAGAAGGGGACAAAGAAGTTTTGGCAGAAATGGAAGGGCCAGGTGCAATTGTGCGTATATGGTCGGCAAGTCCACGTAATGGACAGGTGAAAATTTATATAGATGGACAGGAAGAACCGGTTGTAGACCTGCCTTTTATCGACTATTTTAAGCCCTCTATTCCCGCCTTCGATTTCTCCGAACTGGTTTACGAAACCAATGCCAGGGGATTCAACAATTATGTGCCAATAACATATAAAAAATCTTGTAAGGTGGTTGCTGAACCGGGATGGGGACAATATTATCAATTTAATTACATCAGTTTTCCCGAGGGAACAGAAGTAGAGCCTTTTGATTCTCAGTTAAAAGAAACCAATCGCGCAGCCTTAGAAAAAGTTAATTCATTTTTTGCTGAAGACATGGGTGAATCACCTTATAAATCTGAAAATCCCGTTGCTCAAATTCAAGAACAGGTTTCTGCGGGAGAAGAAAAACAGGTTTATAAGCTCAATGATGCCGGGGCTATCTCGTCACTAAAAGCTAGAGTGACCATTAAGGATAGTTCAAAAACAGAAGAAATATTGCGTAAGGTTGTATTAAAAATTAAATGGGATGGAGAAGAAGAAGCTGCAGTATGGTCTCCTTTAGGCGATTTTTTTGGAACTTCTCCGGGTTGGAACGAATATAAAACTCTTCCTATGGGGATGACAAAAGATTGGATGTACAGTTACTGGTATATGCCTTATGAAGATGGAGCTGAAATTATAATTCACAACGAATATGGCGAAGACGTAGAAATTGAAATGGAGATTGCACATGAATCTTTGGAGGAAGTTCAGGGTATGGGAAGATTTCACGCTAAATGGCACCGTGACCTTGAACCTTTGAAAGAAGAACGCTGGCCAGATTGGACACTTTTGGAAACTGAAGGAAGAGGAAGATTTGTTGGTACTCATTTAAATGTTTGGAGCCCAAAGGGGGGAAGCTGTAGTTTAGGAGGACCCGGGCAACATTGGTGGGGTGAAGGTGACGAAAAATTCTTTATAGATGGTGAAGATTTTCCTTCCACTTTTGGAACCGGTACTGAAGATTATTTTGGTTATGCCTGGTGTATTCCTTCAGTATTTGCACATGCTTTTCATAGTCAAACACAGGATAATGACAATATGGGGTATCAACCTATGAACCGCTGGCATGTGATTGATAATATCCCTTTTCAGAAATCTTTTGATGGTTATTTGGAAAAGTATTTTCCTAACCATTGGCCCACTCAATATGCGACAGTTGTATACTGGTACCTAGAGCCAGGAGGTAAGGATCCTCTGGGGCAAGTTGCGGTAGAGGAAAGATATGGCTACGAAACACCTTTTGAGGTTTACAGGGAAGAAAGTGTGGTAGAAGGAGAGGATTTGAAAATTGAAAAGAACACTGGCGGTTGGGGTTCTGATGTCTGGACTCACGAGGATTTATTTAAAGAAGTAAGTGGACATAAAATCCTTATATGGAATGCCAATCCCAATAATAAAAATGAGCTTGTAACCAACTTTGAATGGCCTGAAGAAGGGACTTATGAAGTGGAAGCTAATATTATAAAATCAAAACAAGGTGGAGAATTCACTTTAAAACTAAATGGGACAGATTTGCAACCAATAAATTTTTATTCTGATTCTGATGAGCAAAAGACTGAAAGGATAGTCTTGGGAACAGTACAATTAGAACCTGGAATCCAAAACCTCGTAATAAACTGGAAAGGCCAAAAAGAAGATGGTAAAAACCTACGTCTGGATTATTTAAAGTATAGTAAAAAATAAAAAAACGAATAGGGAAACATTATTCGGCTTTAAAGGAAATTAATCAGTAGGAGAAAAATAGATGATTTCAGGGATTAGTGAAAAAAGGACATTTTTGGGGTTTGAAACACTCAAAGATCCAGACTATATGTTTTATGATGATGCCTAAACTTTGTATGGTACATGGAGGTTATTTTAATTCCTAACAACGTACAAGAACCATGTTGAAGGTTTGAGGAAAGGTCTCAAGAAGAATGCCTTCCGCTTCAGATTTTTCAGGTGTTCTTTCCCAGTATACTAAATGGATTGAACGCTAACTTGGAAATAAATCTTGGTTATTAAAAAAATGAAAATGTTCAAAATTTATCGAATGAGAAAACAAGCAAAGAGAAACAAACGCCTATTGTGGTTGTGTGCTCTACTTTTTACCTATGGGGCGGATTATGTAAAAGCTCAAAATATTGATAATAATACCAAGCCCAATGTTATAATTATAAATGTAGATGATTTAGGGTATGGAGATACCGGGGTCTATGGAGCAACTAAGGTAAAAACTCCAAATATTGATAAGCTGGCGGGCGAAGGAAGAAGATTTACAGATTTTCATTCGGCCTCAGCAGTATGTTCCCCATCACGATATGCCTTAATTACCGGAGAATACCCGGCACGCAAAGATTTGTGGTCGCCAATTTTTTTAAGGACCTCCTTAGTGATTGATACTACCCAAATGACTGTTGGTAAAGTGATGAAAAATGCAGGTTACTCAACAGGAATCATAGGGAAATGGCATTTAGGCTTTGGTAACGAAACTCCTATAGACTGGAATAAAGAATTAAAACCAGGACCTTTAGAGTTAGGTTTTGACTATTATTTTGGAGTTCCCGTTTTAAATAGTCACCCTCCTTTCGTGTATGTAGAAAACCATAAGGTGGTAGGACTTACTCCAAACGATCCAATGGTATATGGTACCCACGCTGAAACCCGCTGGTTCCCGGAGAAATTTGGACTGGAGGAAATAGGAGGCGGAAGATCCGCCCATCAATTATATGATGATCGTATGGTTGGGACAACTTTAAAAGATAAAGCTATTGGTTATATTAAGGAAAACAAAGATCACCCTTTCTTTCTCTACTTTGCTACTACTAATATTCATCATCCTTTTACTCCGGCACCCAGGTTTATAGGAACAAGTGAGGCGGGGCGTTACGGTGATTTTATTCACGAATTGGACTGGATGGTGGGGGAAGTGATGAAAACTTTGGATGACGAGGGCCTTGCCGATAACACTTTATTGATTCTTACCAGTGATAATGGCGGTATGTTAAATCAGGGAGGTCAACATGCTTACGAATTAGGTCACCATCAAAATGGAGAACTTCTGGGCTTCAAATTTGATGCCTGGGAAGGAGGACATCGTGTGCCTTTAATTATTCGCTGGCCAGATAAGGTTCCGGCAGGAACAGTATCAGACGAGATATTATCTAATGTAGATTTTCTTGCCACTTTAGCCGCGCTGGTAAATTATGATTTAAAAAAGGAAGAAGGACCTGATAGTTATAACATGTTACCTGCATTTATGGGGGCATCTTCTAAACCTATCCGTAATAAACTTCTAATAAGCCCTTCCAGTAAAAACCATATTTCTGTTCGCAAAGGTAAATGGATGTTTATAGATGGACAGGGTGGTGGTGGTTTTGCAGCGCAGAAGGTTGGAGCCCATGCATTCGGCGGGGCTGCTGCCTTTCCTTTTACAGGACAAGAAAACAGTGATATCGAAAATGGTATAATTAAGGACAATGCCCCTCCCGCACAACTTTATGACTTAGAGAAAGATCCTTATGAATCTATAAATGTTTATGAAAAGTATCCAAAGGTGGTAAAAGAAATGAAAATGCTAATAAAAGAAATTTTGGAATCAAGCGGTAATTTAAATAGTAAGTGATTTTATGATTATGTTGAAATGAAAAATTTGCCTGAGAAAACTGTTGGATTTCATGCCTGTTACAATGCCGCACTGACTGAGGAAAACAAGGAGATTGGAGAAAATAAATTGCCGTCGCTGGGCTACCAGTTTAATGAGAATAAAACAGGGGAAGAAAATTATTAGATTACTGATATTCACGGAAAAGCTCATTTTGATATAAGCAGAGCTCTTTAAATGCATAAATTCTTATGAAAATTTCATAGTCAGATTTATAAAACATACAATTCATGCATAAACACTTCATTGAAATTTTTATATTCTTTCTTTTTATTTTTTATTCTGCAGATTTTCTGGGTCAGGAAAGAATTAGTTTTCAGAGTTTATTATCTGAAATGACTCACCGGGAATCTGTAGCACGATTTCCTAACCCAGAGTTTAAACTGGGTCAGGCCAGTAGCTATGATCGGAGATCTAAAGTTCCTAAAGGTAGCGAGTGGTATGCCAACAAGGATAATTCAAATTTTATTCGGAAGGAAACCAATAATGGCAGGACTGAACATGTGCTTTTAGATGAGAAAGGACCCGATGCTATTGTCAGGTTTTGGGCCACCTTCGGAAACAAAACCGGAGGAAATGGAACTTTACGCTTTTACTTTGACGATGCTGATACTCCGGAAATAGAAGGAGATCCTCGAATGATTTTGGGGGAATCGACTTTAGTGGGCTATCCGTTGAGCGCTTCAGAACCGCAGGAATCTACCTATAAGCTCAGGGGCTTCAATTTGTATTTGCCTTTGCCTTACGAGAAAAGCTGTAAAATCACTTATGAAAGCGAATTTGTAGATATTAAAGTGCAATCACCAGATTATGAAGCTGCTTTTTATAATATAAACTATCGGAGTTATCCTAAAGGAACCTCAATTGAAACCTTCAGTAAAGAGATCCTTGAAAAGAATACTAAGCTGGTTCAAAAAACTAATGATATTTTACATACTCAGCAATATGTCCCGGCCGATGGAACACAAACAAATAAAGAGACAGAAAATATTCGGATAAAGCCTGGTGAAACTTATAAGATGAATATTGAAGGAAGCCGGGCTATCAATAAAATTCGATTTAAACTTGATGCTGAAGACCTCAGTCAGGGACTTCGGAGCACGGTAGTAAAATTTCAGTTTGATGGCAAAAAAACTACCTGGTCGCCGGTTGGGGACTTTTTCGGCACAGGATATAACGTTCGGCCTGTTAGAAATTGGTATCAACAGGTAGATGCTGAAGGGTATTTGAGTTGTTTCTGGATAATGCCTTTTAGGGAAAAAGCGACAATTGAAATTCACAATTTGGGCAATCAGACTGTGAATTTAATCGATTTTGAGCTGTCGCATCAAACTTGGGCCTGGGATAATCGCAGCCTTTATTTTGGGACAAGTTGGAAAAATTACCCTGGGCTCTATACCAGCAAAAACGAAGAACATTTTGATGTTAATTATACCGAAATTCAAGGGAAAGGTGTATATGTTGGAGATGTACTTACGCTTTTTAATACCCTGAATGGCTGGTGGGGAGAAGGTGATGAAAAAATATATATAGACGGCGAGGAATTCCCTTCCCATTTTGGGACAGGAACAGAAGATTACTATGGGTACGCCTGGTCGCGTTGGGAAAAGATTTTTTCCCATCCCTATATAGGTCAGCCAGATGGAAGCGGGAATATGAAACCTGGTTACGTGGTGAATTTGCGGGTGAGGGGACTTGATGCGATTCCTTTCAATAACCATCTGAAGTTAGATATGGAAATGTGGCACTGGTTCAAGGCTGCCCGGATAGATTATGCGCCGACTACCTTTTATTATCTGGATCCGCAGGCTGAAGTATGGGTAAAGCCAGACCCATCCGGTGCCAAACGTAAGGTTACCATAGTCCGTTCACAGCTTTTTTCTAATAAATGGACGGGTAAAAGACTGGAGGCGGAAGATACAAAGGTTCTAAATGGGAATAGAGAAGCACTAATCTACCAGTATAATCCAAATTTGGAATGGGGGGGGATACTCAAATTCTATGGCCTGCCAGTGCAGAAGATAAAGTTCTTGAATTGAGTTTTGAGTATGATAAGAAGGAGAAGAGACGTACTATGGCACAATTAACGAAAGCAAAAGATTATGGGAAATTTTCTATTACTGTAAATGGAGGTACTCCAGTGACCTGGAATGGATATTCTCCTAATTTAGTTACGGAAAAGTTATATTTGGGAGAAATTCAGCTGTTGAAAGGAGTTAACACTATTGAAATTAAATTCATGAAGAATGTGCCAGGTTTACTGCGTGAGAATTTCGGTATAGATTATTTAGAATTTCAGGATTAAAATATTGAAGGAGATTTATTAATTATGTTATTATACAGTATGAAATCGACCGGCACTAAAAAAGTTCAAATTTAGACACTTAAAAGGTTAAAACGGGAGCACCTAATGAATACATAGACTATGCGGCTTCAAAAGGAGCAATTGATGTTTTTACAATAGGACTTTCTGAAGGAATACGCGTGAATGGCGTAAGGTCTGCCTTTATTTTCACAGACATCCATGCAGATGGTGGAGAGTCCGGGCGTGTAGAAAGAATTAAAAACAATGTTCCTATGAAAAGAAGGGGCGGCCCAAGAAGTTGCAGAAGCTATATTATGGTTAGCCTCTGAAAAATCATCCTATTCCACCGGAACTTTTATCGCTGTAACAGGAGGCAACTAAATATGTAGTACCTATGTCTAAAATTTAATCTCTGAGGGTTTAATTCCCCGCTGCTTGCAGCGTAAGTAATATTATTTGTGTATGTCAGAGAGCAAGTATATACACAAATCGAATAATGTTTCGGTATTGCTCTACCATTTTGTTTGTCCAGCAAAATATCGCAGAGTAGTTTTTGATAATATTATTATGAAAACAAGTTATTTATCCAGTACTGTTAAATAGTTTGAACTACGGACGGCGAAAAACCCTAGCCTAATCGGGATGCCGAATTTGAAAACGATATTACTACCTGGGAAGAACTGCTAGATTACTGGAATAAAGGGTGGAAATGTTTACTTAGTACCCTCGCAAATCTTAAAGATGAACAATTAGAAGATATAGTATATATCCGAAATGATGGTCATACAATTATGGAGGCACTTAACCGATAACTTGCACATTACCCATATCATATAGGACAAATTATTATATAGGTAAATGGCCATAAATGATAAGTGGGAAAGTTTATCCATTCCACGGAATAAACCAATGACTATAATAAAAGGAAATTTTCCCAGGAGAAAATAAAAAGACATTATACAGAAGATTTGTAAATACTGATTATTTATGGATTTTACTAATAGGATTGAAAAACACCAGGCAATAAAGTTGTTGGAGCCATCAGGAAAAGAATTTATCTCCTCTTTCAAAAAGATATACTTTCCGTAGAAATTTATAAACCAAACCTGATCGATAAACAAACTCCCCATAATCGTGATGAATTTTGTATGGTAATATCAGGAAAGGGAAAATTTCAACTTCTTTATCAGGAAGCAGCTTTTAAACCTGGCGATTTTCTCTATGTGCCCGCCCAGGACGAAAATAGGTTTATTGAATTTTCTGATGATTTCATAACCTGGGTGTTCTTTATTGGCTAAAGCAGACAAAATTCTTAAAATGAAATTACATAATTATAAATGAGAATACAGCAAGTGCTAAAAACTGTTTCTGGTGGGGGAAAGGCAATGATGATCGGCTAAAAATTACTGGTGCCTCGATTACTGCAGGAAATTTTTTCTCAGGAATTAAAAATGTGTATTTTTATACAATTGAAGCTAATCAGAACCAAACAAGTTCAAATTTAAGGATAGCTAAAAGGTTACCTACAACATCTAATCGGCTGAATATGCTGCTAATACTAGGAAGAGCGTAAAAAGGTTTCAATCCTGCCGGGCTCACTATAATTACAAAAGCCTTCCAAGTCATTGATTTTGAAAGCTTTTTTGGTTCGAAATATGAAAAATGAAATTAGTGTAAATATTAAATTATTGAAGTGAGTAGTTTAGTGTTTCGAATACCAAGAGGTTAATAAGCCAATTTATAATAATAATCCGAGGTCATTGGTTCGAATCAAGTCCCAGTTAATAACAATGACAATACTTCAAAGAAATAGGAACTTTTTTTTGAAACCTTGACGACATTTTTAAAGTCAAATTTTAAGTGCTATCTCAATTGAAAGAAAATTTCACACATTTTCAGCGATAATTTAGGGAGATATCATAAATCATTTTGTTATATATTTCCAATGAAAACTTCTTAGATTATATACAATTTATGAATAGAAATGGAGTTTTATACGAACCAGTTGATTAGATTTGTGATCTGTGGGAAAGTTGAGAACAAAAATATGCTTACTACTGGGAGGTATTATCCTTTCTGCCTGCATTTTACCTGCGTTACATTCGCTTTCCCACGAAACATCTTTTGGCGGTAAAGATATAAGTTCAATACTTTATTCCGAAATGGATGCCAAAGGAGATTGTGATTTGTGTTTGTTTCACCTTACTACTTCCGATTTCCCTGAATTCTTTTCTTATACTTTATGCATTCCCCTAAAGGAAGATATTTATATAGTTTCTCTTGAAGATAAAGTAAATCCTTTTCCATTTCGATTATTTCAGCTTCGGGCTCCCCCGGCATTAATTGGGTGATTTCCTTTTAAAATTTAAAGTTTCTTCCTGATTATATCTAGATCAAATTATTTCTATTTTTTAACAAAGGTGCCCTATAGGCTCAAGGAAACTTCCCAAGACTATTCATGCTAGTTTTTGGGGCTGATCTCCTATCAGAAATTCTACCCATTCCAAGAAAACAATACCAAATGGATTTCCATGGCTTCCCTTCCTTGCGCAGTCGCTCATAAGCCATCCAAAAGCCTTCTTCACTATACTTCTCTGCCTTTTGCTGTAAGGCTTCTTCTATAGGCTTGTCATCTTTAGGGAGAGGAGTATAATAAAACACACTCTTGCTCATTTTTAAGACACGGCACGCCCATTTTCAAGTAGGTTTTTGGAAATGTACATTGAGGATATTCTATTGAACAAATATACATCAAGAGAAAATTGTACCTGCATCTTACCAACAATTATCCGCAATTTATACAACGTATCCCACAATATTTGTTGGCTTCATCCTCTTATACACTCAAGAACAAGAAACTTTTGAGATGACTGAGGAGATAACCCTCATACATCATCAAGGGTTACGTACTAAAACCTATCAAAAAGCATTGGAGTATTTTTATGAAAAGGAATTAGCGCAACTTATTATGTCGGTGGTAATTTGATGTTAAGGCCTATTTTGACGAGAATTTAAACCTGGAAATAATATTTAAGAAAACTCTTGGCAGGATTATTCAGAAATTGCTTCTGATTGGGAGTTAAACCTGAAATCCACAACTAAAACTTTAAACTTTATTTACTTTTAATTAATACCTCTGCAAAAATTCTTCTCTTATTTTGCTGTCGTGAAAAAAAATTCAGAAGATAAAAAAAGTGTTGGAACACTAATGGGCTTGATTAGGCAAGGAGACGAAAATGCTTTTGCCATCCTATTTGACAAACTTTGGGAGTCCTTATTTACCCATGCCCTTAAACTGCTGGGGTCAAAAAATATTGCTGAAGATATTGTTCAGGACGTCTGGATAGATTTCTGGAAACGCCGCGATAAAATTAATAATGACAATGTAGAAGCTTATCTTTATAAAGCAGTTACATATAAGGTTTATAAGGAACTTAGAGATACTAAATTTACAACCTCACAACTTGAAATATTAGAACAATTGCCTACTCCCCTGGAGTCCAATCATGAACTTTATTTGGCCGACACCAGAAAAAAAATTGAAAATATCATGGAGACCCTCCCTGCGAAATGCAAAGAGATTTTTATACTGAGTCGTTTCAAAGGCCTTAAAAATGATGAAATATCAGCTCATCTTGATATAAGCCAGCGAACGGTTGAAAACCATATCTCAAAGGCGATCAAAAAGATGAAACAAAATTTGAGTTACATCTTCTTCTTTATTTAACAAAACAGCCACTGTTTGTTATTAAAATGTTAGTAAAGCCCTACCCGTATTAACCAATTGTTGTCTTTGCACTTTAGAGTAGGTGTATGCTATGCAAGATGGTATATACTAATAACAGCAAGACAGCAATGAAAGAAAAAGAATTTAAATTCTTACTTAGGAAATATTTGAAAGGGGAAGCTTCTCAGCAAGAAGTCGAACTTATTAAAAAGTTTGAAAAAGAATTAAAGAAAAAATCCACCACTCTTGATTATGGTGAACCTGTTCAGGAAATCAGGGACAGGATTTTTAGCAATATTCGAAAGGATTTATTTGGTACGAACAGCGAATGGCTTAAAATAGCCGCTTCCGTATTAATTGTAGTTGGACTTGGAATCCTGGGGTTATGGTTTGGTACTACTTCCCATATTAAAACTTACAGGAATAACATCACTCAGGTAAAACATATAAGGCTTCTGGATGGGACTAAGGTTATCCTAAATAAAGGAAGCCAGATTCAATACGATGAGAGTAAATACAATAAGAAAGCCAGAGAGGTGAAATTGACGGGAGAAGCCTTTTTTGATGTCGCAAGGAATGAAGACAAACCATTTTTAGTATCCAATGGAGATATTATAACCATCGTATTGGGTACCTCTTTTAATATTCAGGAAAAAAGTAATAATGTAAGGGTGACAGTGGTTTCTGGAAAGGTAAAAGTGGTAAATAAGAAAAACAAAGATGACATTTTATTGCTTCCGGAAGAACAAGTAGAAGTGAGCGGTTCCGGCGTTTTTATTAAAGAAAAAATAAATTCCGATTTATTTACCAGCTGGTGGAAGGAAGAAGTTAAACTTGAAAATATCAATGTTTCTGATTTTATGAAGTTCCTCTCAGAAAGATTTGATATAGAGCTGTCAGAACCCAGTCAATCTTTTAAAGAAAATCAAATATCAATACGAATAAATAAGTCGGACACCTTAGAACAGGTACTAAAAAGGTTTAATTACATAAGTCAAATTCAAATAATAAAAAACGAAAAAAATGAGATAAAAGTCAAAGATCAATAACAAAGGCCTGCGGGAACAGGCCTTCAAATTAAACATTGAATGTAGAAAACAATATTTAAAAACAATTATGAATATCAGAAAATCCTTTTACCTGATACTGACGTGTATTACTATGTACACTTCTTATGCACAGGCCAATTCTAATATAGCAAAATTAAATATTAAATTAGAAAAAGCACTGCTGAAAGAAATATTTTCAGAACTACATACTATTTCCGGTTATACTTTCAACTACGGAAATAATGTAAACAATAACAATAACAGATATGATGCCATCTTTAAAGATAAATCCCTAAAATTTATTCTGAACGATTTATCCAGGGAAGCTGGATTTAAATATTGGATAGAAGGAAGGAATATTAATATATCTGCTACCAATCCTCAACAATTAATTGAGGTTAGAGGAAGAGTTTATGAAACTCAGGAAAAGAACGAGCCTCTTCCAGGTGTAAATATTTCTATAAAAAATAAAGCGCAAGGAACCATTACCAATATGGGGGGCTATTTTGAAATTGAGGCGTCACTTCAGGATACCCTGGTTTTTTCCATGATTGGATATAAAAGGCATGAGTACACTGTAACTAATTCTTCCGATAGAGAAATAGAAATAGTTCTACAGGAAGACGTTAATGCGCTAGGGGAAGTGATAGTTATGGGCTATGGAACCCAGGAAAAATCAGAAGTTACAAGTGCTGTATCATCAATTTCAGAAGAAGAATTTAACAGGGGAAATGTAAACGATGCCTATACTTTAATGCAGGGTAAAATACCTGGATTAAGCATTAGTAAAGTAGGCAGCAATCCTAATGCAGGATCAACTATAAGGCTTAGAGGCGTATCTACCCTAGGAGGCAATTCTGAGCCTTTAGTAGTAGTAGATGGGGTTATAGGCATGAATTTAAACGGGGTAGACCCTAACGATATTAAATCTGTAGAAGTTCTAAAAGATGCCTCGGCAGCTGCAATATATGGTAGTCGGGCTTCAAGCGGGGTGATTTTAATCACTACCAAAAAAGGAAAAGAAGGCAAAGATAGAATAGAATATAATACATACGTATCTGTAGAGGAAGTTGCCAATACCATTCCTGTTATGAGCGCTCAGGAATACAGAGAGCGTGAAATTGGTCCAGATTTTGGCTACAATACCAATTGGACCGATGAAATTTCGAGAACGGCGATAAGCCATTCTCATAATTTGGCTTTGACAGGAGGAAGTAAAAAAACAGTTTATCGCGCTTCTTTAAATTATCGCGATATTCAGGGTATAGCCTTAAACACAGGATTTGACAGGTTAAATGCAAGACTAAATCTCACACATAACGCGTGGGATGACCGCCTTGCAGTCACCATGAATTTTACAGGTACCATGTTAACTTCGGAGGGTGCAAATACTGGAGCTTTTAGACAGGCAACTATATATAATCCTACAGCACCGGTACGTTCTGATGATCCAGAATACGAACAATATGGGGGTTACTTTCAGCAAACCTTGTACAACTACTTTAACCCAGTAGCGCTCTTGGAGCAAGACAGAAATGAGAGACAAACTAACCTATTAAACCTAAATCTACAAGCTGAGTTAAAGCCTTTGAATAATTTATCCATCCTGGCACGTTATAGCCGGCAGCGCTATATGAGGGAAAATGCTAGCTATACTTCAAAGTTTAGTTTAGGCACCGGGTTAAATAGAAATGGTTACGCCTCGAGAGACGAAGATAAAAGTAATAACTATCTTTTCGAATCTACCGCTACCTTTGATGATGAATTTGGTGATTTTGATGTTAAAGCTTTAGTAGGCTACTCTTACCAAGAATTTGTAAACAATGGTTTTAACGTAAATGCCGGGAATTTCCTTACCGACATTTTTAGATATCATAATTTAGGCGCGGCATTAGATTTTGAAAACGGGTTGGCGAATGGCTATAGTTATCAAAATTCAAGCAAAATAATTGGTTTTTTCGGTAGGTTAAATATCGATTACCAAGATACTTATTTTTTAACGGCCAGCTTGAGAAGAGAAGGCTCAACCATGTTTGGAAAGGGAAATAAATGGGGCGATTTCCCTGCTGTTAGCGGTGGTATAGATATTGGGAACTTGATTAATGAGGAACAAATTAATAACCTCAAATTGAGAGCTAGCTACGGGGTAACAGGAAATACTCCTTCAAGCCCTTATCTTTCTTTACAAACCTTAAGTCCGCAAGGTAACTTTTACTATAATGGAGAATGGATACCTACTTATGGACCATCCTCGAATCCAAATCCAAATTTACGATGGGAGAAAAAAGCCGAATTTGATGTTGGAGTCGATTTCCAGTTGTTAAATAACAGATTATCAGGATCATTTGATTATTACAAAAGATCTACCACAGACCTTATTTATCCGCTTAGTGTCCCGGTACCACCGAACCTGGTGGATATAACTGAATTAAATATTGGAGAAATTACAGGAAGTGGCTTAGAAGCATTAATTGAATATGATGCTATTAGGAGCACAGATTTTAGCTGGACTACAAGTTTGAACGGAGCTTACCTTTTGGAGAATACTTTAGTTTCCCTATCAGATGAAGAAGCCGGTCTTGATTTTGGAGGAAGAAGATATACTTCAACTTTGGGAGTACCGGGATTAGGTAACGTTCCTGCTACTATAGCTATTGAAGGCGAAGAACTTGGTCTATTATGGGGCTATCGCAACAACGGTTTAAACGAAGAGGGCTTATGGGAAATGCAGGATCTAAATGGAGATGGGATAATCGATGGAGATGATGAAACTATTATCGGGAATGGTTTACCGGATTTTCATTTAGGTTTTAGAAATACATTTACTTGGGGCAACTTCGATTTGGATGTCTTTTTCAGAGGGTCTTTTGGTCACGATCTAGTTAATGCCAACAGAGCCTTTTATGAGAACCAGTCTGGCGGAGGCTATAATATTGTAAAAACAAAGTATTTCAATGAAGAGCTACAAGACGTGCCAACCTTTAGCGATTTCTATGTTGAAAATGGGGATTTTGTAATGCTGGATAATGCTACCCTGGGATATAATTTTTCAATAGCGAATTCTTTCTTTTCTAATTTGCGCTTATATCTCACCGGACAGAATTTATTTGTTATTACAGACTATACCGGAGTGGATCCGGAAGTAAGACAAGATAATCCGTTGGCAGCTGGAATAGACGGGAGAAATACCTGGTTACGCAGTAAAACATATACCCTAGGATTACAAGTACAATTTTAAAAAGCTAATTAATTATGAATTTGATTAATAAAACACTTACGCGCTTTCTATTTATATCATCCTTGTTTGTAATTAATCACGGGTGTACGGATGTTAGCGAAGAAATATACAGCGATGCAACTCCCGAAAATTTTTACAATACCGAAGAAGAATTTGTTTCAGCTTTGGGCCAAGCATATGCCAATCTTGATTTATGGGCAGACCACAACAGGTTAATTGCATTACAGGAAGTTACCACAGATGAAATGGTGGTTCCTACAAGAGGCTCAGATTGGAACGATGGCGGAAGTCATAGAAGATTGCATAGGCATGAATGGAATATAGATGCCGTAAGGCCGAATAGAACCTGGAATTTTTTATTTGGAGGCATTAGTACAGTGAACCGTCTAATTTTTCAATTCGAAAATTTGGAAGATGTTGAAAATTCTGATCGATACATAGCAGAACTCAGAGGGCTGAGAGCATTATTTTACTGGCAATTAATTGATCTTTTTGGGAATGTACCTATAGTAACTGAATTTGATGTTCCCGATGATTTTGCTCCGGAAACAAATTCCAGGGAAGAAGTATTTGATTTTATTGAGAGTGAACTTATGGAAATTGAGGATTTAGTAACACAGGATGTTGGAGGTAATGCTTACGGTAGGATTAATTATTATACTGTGCAGGCTATTTTGGCTAAGCTGTACCTAAATGCTGAAGTATACAAAAATACTCCAGAGTGGAGCAAGGCTGAAGCAGCATGCGATAAAATTATCAATAGCGGTGAATTTAGCCTGGCTGACAATTTTTTCAACAATTTTGTTACAAATAATCAAGCTTCTCCCGAGTTTATTTTTGCCATTCCATACGATGAAATTTTTATGCCGGTTTTTAAATATCACAGAATTAGCCTGCACTATGAAAATCAGGACACCTATAATTTAACGGTCCAACCCTGGAATGGCTTCTCCACTTTAGAGGAATTCTATAATTCTTATAGCGAAGAAGATATTAGAAAAGAAGGATTTATTGTAGGACCTCAGTATTCTTCAACAGGAGAACGCTTGACAGATCCGGGAGTAGAGCCACGTGATCCCGATGGTCCTCCAATAACTTTTACACCAGAAATTACCGCTTTAGATGATGCTTTAAGACAAGAGGGTGCTAGAATAGGCAAATGGGAAATAGCACCAGGTTCAACAGCAAATCTAAACAACGACTTTGCAATATTCCGGTATGCGGACATTCTTTTGATGAAAGCGGAAGCCAGGTTCTGGCAAGGGGAAACAACCGGGGAAGCACTTGAACTTGTAAATCGCATAAGAATAAGGGCAGGACTGGATAATAACTTGTTTTCAGAGTTAACCGAAGAGAACTTGCTGGCTGAAAGAGGTCGGGAATTATTTGGGGAATTACAGCGCAGGACAGACCTTATTCGGTTTAATAAATTTAATGATGCGTGGTGGGAGAAAGAAGCAGATCCCAACGATCATGTAAATATTTTTCCAATACCAAGACCACAATTAGATGCTAATCCAAACTTAACTCAAAATCCTGGTTACTAAAAATTCTGAATTATGAACATTAAACGAATTATCACAAGAAATTATTTCTACCTGTTTTTAGTACTCACATTTTTTTCATCATGTGAGACCGATGATGGTTTTAATACAGAAGAAGGTACTGAGGAACAAGAGGTAATAGATCACCCTGTAAAACAAATAGTGATTGATCTTCCAGAAGTAACCTTTACAGATCCCATCAAAATTGCTGCAGGAAATCCTTCATTAACTATTATGAACAGGATGATTGAATTGGTAGATGCCACTCCTTCAGGAGAAACTATTCATATTTCAGTCTATTCATTTCACGATTTCCCACAGTTTGTAAGCGCCATAGAAAGAGCAGATAGCAGAGGGGTATCTGTCAATATTATGGTAGATGTGAGTGCGCATGATCAAAATCATGTAGAGAACAATCGAACTTATATGGAAGAAATGGAGAATCTTGCTAACGTTAACTTTGTTGGAGTAAATAACACTGCCGGTGCTATAGCGATTAATCACAACAAATTTATGTTGATTTCTGAAATTGAAGCAGAAGGTGGAAGCATAAATAATATTGTTCACCAATCCTCACACAATTTTACAGAATATGATACCCGCAGGATTCAGGATGCTGTTACCCTTTCTAATGAAGGATTGTATAATGCTTATCTCGATTATTACAATGATACCAAACAATTAGCGGGGCAGGGAATGGAAAATTATGAATACCGGGAATATGAAGAAGATATAACAGCATTTTTCTACCCGCGCAGAAATGGAGGGCAAATAGGGGACGATAACATAATTGGGGTATTGAATAATATTACCAATCCCTCTTCAACCAGTATTAAGATTGGTATGTCCGGTTGGTCTCCTTCACGTATATCTATCTTACGTAAACTCGAAGAGCTACATAATGAAGGGGCAACAGTAGAGATTATAACTAAAAGTAATTTAAACGCATCACTTCAGGAAGAGTTAAGAAATTTTGCCAGCGATGGAGCTTTTGTCAAAATATATGACGATATCAACATTCATTCAAAATTTATGATTATTGAAGGTAACTGGAATGGTCAGCAGACAGACCTCGTTTTAATGGGCAGTCAGAATTTCACTAATAACGCCTATAAATATAATAATGAAACAACTCTTATGTTTCAGGATCATCAATTTTTTGAAGCCTACAGGAATTATTTTGAAGAACTAAAATTATTACCGGGGATTTGCTGTTCAGGAGAGGATGAAGATGAAGAAGAAGAGGAGGAAAATCCTGATATGAATTATCTGGTGACCGAAGACTTTGATACTTACGACCTGGCCGGAGAAAGCACAGATCTAAATGGTCTCGGAAATGCAAGCAATGGATGGGGAGACTCCTGGGAAAAAGATTCTGGTAGTTTCCTGTTACAAAACGGTAACATCCCCACCGATGGAGAAGACGGAGGGAACCATGCCGTTACTACATCTGGAGAAGAAAACATAAACTATTACCGTTCCCTGGCTGATAACTGGGGTAATTATGAGAATACCACCTATTGGCTCGGCTTCTATGTTAACCCAGAGCAACCAGCATCCTGGTCTGGACTTGGGCTTTATAAAGGAGACATCTCTTTAGCATTAATTGGAACTCCTTATAATACAGAACAGCAGGGAGTGGCTGGTATGCAAGGTCCTAACTTAACTATTGAGGGAAGTAATTCCAGCGACAAGACATGGTTTGTAGCCAAAATGGAAATGAGTGGTGCCGGAGGTACTCCGCATTTTTACTTATGGAGAAATCCTGATCCTAACAGTGAACCTAATATAGAAGATGCCGACCTGGATTTTCCATGGCCTGACGGTAGTGAAGGATTTAACAGGATTAGAATTGGGAATAACTATAGGAATAATGCTTCAATAGGATATGACCATATTAGACTTTCTAAAAACTATGAGGACATAGTTTTTCAAAATTAAATTTTTCTAAAATAAAAAGAATTTAAATGAAACTTGCTGTCAATGCTTTTAGCCTGATAGCAGGTTTTTCAGGTAGTCAAACCCTGAATAATAAACAGATTTAAATAAAATAACATGAAAATTTTAATAACCCTTTTAGTACTGGGCTTTTCTTCAATCTTATCCGCCCAGGATCATGCTACAGGCTATGTATTTGAAGACAATAATCAAAATGGCAAAAAGGACCACCGTGAAAAAGGAATTACCAATGTAGCTGTTAGCAATGGACGGGAAGTAGTGCTAACAGATTCTAAAGGAAAGTATAAATTGCCTGTGGGGGAAGATGATATTATCTCGGTAATAAAACCTTCCGGTTATAAGATTGGCTCCAATGAAGATAACCTGCCACAGTTTTTCTATATCCATAAACCAAAAGGATCGCCAGCTCTCAAATTCAAAGGTGTTAAGGCTACAGGAAAATTGCCAAAATCTATTGATTTTGCTTTAGTAATTTCTGAAGAAAAAGAAGAATTTACCGCCTTAATTTTTGGGGATCCGCAGCCCTATACGCAACAAGAAGTAGATTATTTTGCTGAAGGAATTGTAACCGAAGTAGAAAATATTAAAAATGTACCTTTTGGATTAAGTCTTGGTGACTTGGTGGGAAATGACCTGGATCTATTCAATCCCTACATAAAGGCTGTGAAAAAGGCAGGTATTCCATGGTACAATTTACTGGGGAACCACGATATCAATTTTGAGGTGGAAACCGATATGCTCTCTGATGAAACTTACGAAGCACATTTTGGTCCTGCCAACTATGCATTTAATTATGGCAAAGTACATTTTTTGGTTTTAGATGATGTGCTCTACCCAGACCCTCGTGACGGCAAAAAATACTGGGGAGGTTTTAGGGAAGATCAGTTTGAGTTTATAAAAAACGATCTAAAACAAGTTCCAAAAGACCACCTTATAGTTATTGCGATGCATATTCCGCTTAGCGAACCCGGTGGGAAGGATACCTTTCGGGATGAAGATAGAAAAAAGCTTTTTAAGCTTCTAAAAGATTTTCCACACACACTTTCACTTTCAGCTCACACTCATATTCAGCGGCAGGATTTCTTCGGAAAAGAAGAAGGATGGCAACAGGAAAAATTACATCACCATTACAACGTAGGAACCACCTCTGGCGACTGGTATTCCGGAAAACTAGATGAAAATAACATCCCGATATCCACAATGCGTGATGGAACGCCAAAGGGTTACGCCTTTATCAATTTTGATGGAAATAAGTACAGTATAGATTATAAGGTTGCCGGAAAGCCTAATTCCTACCAAATGGAAATTTTCGCGCCTAAAGTTGTGGCAAATAACCGCCGGACGCAGGCAGGAATATTTGTAAATTTCTTTATGGGAACCGAGGGGGATGAAGTGATGTACCGAATAGATGATGGAAAATGGAAAAAAATGGATTATGTAGAAGACTACGATCCTTCTTACCTGGAAATGGTATACGAATGGGATCTCGCGGAAGATTTGATGCCTGGGAGACGATCATCAAACCCCATAAAGAGTGAACATTTGTGGAGGGGTGATATTCCCTATAAACTGGAAACCGGAGAACATAAAATTGAAGTAAAAGCCACTGATATGTTTGGCAATACTCATACTGCTACAAGTAGTTATAGGTTAGAAGAGCCAAAATAAAAACCTGTGTTTAGTTTAGTTTGTGCGAGAACCTGCTGATGCATTTGATGCTGATGCAGGTTCTTTTTTTTGATAAATTGCTTTTTTAAACTATATTTTTTAGACAAGGGTTATATTTAAATATTCGCTAAAATGAAGAATATCTTAATTTGCAATTATTCTTACGATTATATCTTTTTCTTCATCCGATGAAAAAAATAATTTGAGAAATATTCATTTTTATAAAAAACCCCTTAAAAAATGGCAAATGGAGTGACTTATTATCCAAAATGAAGTTTTAGAAGGAGATATTAACAAATTTTTGAGTTAAGTGCCAGGGTAAAATGAATTAAAATTTAATGAAAATAGATATTAAAGTATTTTTTACTGTCATTCACATTTGAATTACTATCGAAGTGCTACCATTTATGAATTAGGGTACATGATTATAGTTAAATTGTTCACTATTTTACAATTTGTAATATAATAACTCACAATATCATATATCAGAGCTCTCGGAGGAAAAATTGAATTAGAAAAAGGAATCAATTGGGAGGTCAAAAGAAATAAGATATTGCTTTTACTTTGGATGGTTTAAGGGGGTAATATACCCATGGAGCCAGAAATCCGGAAACCGTAAATCCTGATACTTGGCACTTGGATTATCTAAGAATGTCCAGACCTAATGCACATAAAATAAACCTGGATGGCAAAAGTACTTGCGAGATAATCAACCACCAATGCTTATCGTATGGGGGAAAAACGATGAATATTTTCCAGAACAAGGTGCTGAAGCATTCAAAAAAGATGTAAAAAATTAGACTATAATATCTATAATAAAGGATATTTTGCTTGGAAGAAGATGGAACTGAAATTATCGAAAAAAAATAGAGCATTTATGAAGAAAACATTTAAATAGCTAGTTGCTAACAAAGATGTATAAAAGTAATAGTAGGGTGGGCGCATACTCAAGCCGTTTTTTGTTTTTAATTAAGTATTTTGTTATTCGAAAACAACTGGTTATTAATTCGATACTATTTTTATAATTACTGTTACCTGCAAACGGAAAACCAATTCCAATGTAACAATACCAAAATCATCAACCATTTTTTACCATTTGACAAATTTCGATTAAAATGTAATTACCACTTTGTGACCATGGACAAATTAATAAACTATCTGTTGGCATTTGGGCAGCTAAATCAACAACAAATTGATTTGATAACGAGAAAAGCACAGGTGTTGAAATTGAATAAAGGCAATTATTTTTCCGAAGCAGGAAAAATACCAAAACAAGTTGCTTTTATTGAAGAAGGTATTTTACGGGTATGTTACTACAACAGCGAAGGAGACGAAATCACTAAATACTTTGTTGATGAAACCAATTTTGCAGTGGACATAAACAGCTTCAATCAAAAAATCCCATCTTCGGAATACGTACAGGCCGTAATAGATTGTACCCTGCTTGTATTTTCTACAGAATCACTTAATGATTTATCAGCTACTATTATTCAATGGGACGGTATTATCAACAAAATAACCGAAAAAGCATTGGTTGAAAAAGTAAATAAACTAAGCCCAATGTTAGCCGAAGATGCCACAACAAGGTATCTAAATTTTTTAGAGAAATTCCCAAGTTTGGCTAATAGAGTTCCACTTTCCTATCTCGCATCCTACTTGGGAATCACACAATCATCATTAAGTAGAATTAGAAAAAGCATCTGAATTCATTATTTGCCAAATGGCAAAAGTTTTTGCTTTTGAAGTGCTGAACTTTACTTCATCATTTAAATAAAAAGCAAAAAATTATGAATTCAATAGTTATCACAGGTGCAACCAGCGGAATTGGTTTTGAATGTGCCTTACGAATGGCTGAAATTGCCAAAAACGAACAAATTATTATTCCTGCTAGGAATGTAAAGGCAGGAAAAAAAGTGATTGAAAAGATAAAGGACAAAACACGCCATAAAAATCTAATTTCCTTGGAATTGGATTTGGCTTCATTACAATCTATCCGTCAATTTTCAGAGAAATTATCAAGAGAAAAAAATCTATCCATTTCTATTTTGATAAACAATGCAGGCGTGCAGAATATTGGTAAAACGCAATATACCACAGACGGATTCGAACAGACGTTTGGTGTAAATCATTTAGGTGCGTTTGCCTTGACAATACAATTACTGCCCTTTATGAAAAATGATGGACATATAACATTCACATCCAGCGAGACTCACGATCCTGCATTAAAAACACCTATAGAACCACCAATCTACACAAGTACTCAAGAACTTGCTTTCCCAAAAGAAACTTCCGAAAAACAAAATATTGTAGGGCAAAGAAGGTATTCCACGTCAAAGTTGTGCAACATAATGACGACATACGAATTACAAGCGCGTTTAAAGCTTACAAATATCAGGGTAAATGCTTATGACCCAGGGTTAACACCAGGTACGGGGCTTGCAAGAACTTACACCCCTGTTATGCGATTTTTATGGAATAATGTCTTCCCTATTCTGACCTTATTCAAAAGCAATGTCCATACACCAGCACAAGCAGGTAAAAATTTAGCAAACCTTGCGTATTCTGAGAAATACAAAGATTTAAAAGGAATTTATTTCTCTGACGGAAAAGTGGTTAAAACATCAGTTGATTCTTACAACAGGCGTTTTCAAAAAGATCTGTGGAACGGTAGTCTCGAACTTACGAAAACCACATTTACAGAATATCAAAAAGAAATTTCTAAAAGATGGCGTCAGGTAATCGAGTAGACGGCTCCGCCAGTAATTGACAGGATGCGCTTTTCACATCACCGTGCGTCCGGGTCTCGTCTTCGGCCGTTCGATAATGAAACTTATTGATTAAAGTATTCGACTAAATCAACATAGTTTTTTATTTTTAAAGTTTCACAATAATAGTATTACATAAAATGAGGCTTTGAGTTACCGCCCAGCCGTCCCTTCGGTTACGACTCCAAACAAGAACTTAAAGGAATTGCATTGCAAAATCTGTTACTGAATAAAATGGGAAAGAAATGGGAGGATATGGCTGTTGAAGAAATAACTTTTTCCGACCTTAATGATAATAGTATCCAAACATTTATTATAAAGGCGATTAAAAAAGATCGAATTCCTCCGAATACATTAAACATTGGCAAAAAAACTTTATTTAAAAATCTTGGACTTCTCACAGATCAAGGGTAACTAACAAATGCTGCCGTCCTATTATTTTGGAAAAAATTTAATTAAAGTGTCAGTAACGGCCAGTTTCAAGATTGGGCGATTTGGAAAGTCCAGCCATGATCTTTTATTCCAAGACATAGTTGAAACCAATATTTTTGAGATGGCTGATAAGGTAATCGAAATCCTTAAAACCAAATATTTGGTTAGGCCTATTTCTTATAAAGGATTGGAACGGATGGAACCATTAGAATATCCTGAAACGGCCTTAAGGGAAGCAGTATTGAATGCTATTATTCATAAAGATTATTCAAGTACTTATACTTTTCTTCGTGTTTATGATGATCGATTATGCTTATGGAATCCGAACTTTACCAGAAGAATTGACAATTGACAAAAAAATGGCAGGATTAATAATAAAGAATATCAAGAACTTTTTGGAATCTCAAAAAGGATGGTATTTTATGATTTACAAATGCTTGTTGATAGGAATTTTATAACTAAAATAGGTTCCAAAGGAAAGGGAACCTACTATATTCTCCAAAGGGGCAATAAAGGAGTAAAAAGGCCTCTAAAGGGGCAATAAAGATGCAATTACCTCTAAGAAATATTTAATCTATTGTAAATAAGTGATTTGAATGTTTTTAAGCAGCCAGCATGTCGGCTAAAAGCTTTAAATCTTCTATTAACTGGTTCGAATTTTGTACCATAGGGGTCACTACAATATCAAAAGCCTTCAAATTCATTGATTTTGAAGGCTTTTTTGGTTCGATTTATCAAAAATGAAGTTAAAATAAATGTTAAAATTGTTGACTTATAGGAGATCTACGGTTTGAATGTCAAGATGTTAATTTAATTAGCCGGTTAAAGTCAAATTTTCTGTACTTATACCAATTTTTATATTATTAACTGCCGTACTTGCGGTAAATAATGTATAAACTTACCCAGATCAGAACTGTTTAATTTTCTAATACAACAATAATGATCTTGCTACATTTGGTGGGACACTAAGTTAAGGGTAATAATTGA
>NZ_JAVRHK010000022.1:0-44557 GCF_031846585.1 Autumnicola musiva | reverse complement strand
TGAATTCCCTAATGACGAAGGTGAGCCATATAAATCATCCGGTGGAAAAATGGTTTATAATGAGGAACTGGATAAGGAAATTCCGGAGAGGTGGGTAGTGAAGCATCTTGGAGATATATCGAACTGCTTGGATAACAGAAGAAAACCACTATCCAAGGAAGAAAGAGCCGTGAGACAAGGTACCGTACCTTATTATGGAGCAATGTCAATAGTCGATTATATTGATGATTATATCTATGATGGTGATTATTTATTATTCTCAGAAGATGGAGCTAATATAATAGATGAGAATGGTTACCCTGCTCTACAATATGTTTCGGGAAAATTTTGGCTCAACAATCATTCCCATATCTTAGAAGGTACTAAAGAAATAAGTATACAATTCTTATTCAATGCTCTATCAAAAATTAATGTATCAGATATTGTAACTGGTGCAGCTCAGCCCAAGATAAATCAACATAATATGAACAGTATTCGAATTTTGACAGCTACAACATTGATCCATCAAAATTTCAATAAATTAGTCATTTCAGGATATGAGTTGGTTAAATATAATATAAAAGAGATTCACCTATTAACCGTTCTCCAAGCGGTGTTGTTGAGTAAGATGAGTCTAGTTGAAGAAAATAAATTGTCAAAAATGAATATGGTACTATGATAACAAAGTTTAAGTCCATAAAGAACCTTGCGGTATTCAAAGAGTTTGATTGGGATTCCTCAGTAAGAGCTAAAAAAGGGAATAACACTATTGAGTTTAAAAAGCTAAACATTCTTTATGGACGTAATTATTCAGGAAAAACCACTCTGTCAAGAATCGTAAGGGCACTAGAAACAGGACAAATTTCTGATAAATATGAAAATCCTGAATGTTGTATTTGCATTACTGACAATGCAGATGTTTCGCAATTAAACTTTAGGACTCACAACAAAACCATCAGAGTTTTCAATGAAGATTTCATAAAGGAGAATTTAAAATTTATTGTAAATCCTAAGGAAAACGTAGTTCCTTTTGCCATTCTCGGTGAGGGAAATAATGAAATTGAAGCAGAAATAAACAGTCTTAAAGAGAGATTAGGTTCAAATGAATCTGATAAAGAAACAGGTTTACATAAAGATTTAAAATCTTTAAATGCCTTATATCAAGCTGCAAAGAAATCTCATTCAGATGCACAAACCAAACTTAACAATCTGTTTGCAAATAAAGCTACTGGGAGACCTAGTGGTATCAAATATGAAACAAAGTATGGAGAGGTGAATTATAACATAAATAGGCTTAAAGCTGATATAGAATCAGTTAAAAAGAACACCTACAAACCTCTTTTAGATGAAGAAAAACTACAAGCTGATAGTGTTTTAAAGGAACAAACTAAAAACGAAATCCCTGCCTTAGCCAGTTTAAACCTTAAGCTTCCTGAATGTAAGATTAAAGCAAGTGAGGCTGTGAGCCGTGAAATAGGAAGGTCTAATAAAATTCAAGAGCTTGTGAAAGATGCCGTATTGAACAGATGGGTTAAAGAAGGGCGAAAATTACATCAAGATAAATTGGATGTTTGTTCTTTTTGTAATAGTCCAATTAATGAGAGCAGATGGAATGAATTAGATAAACATTTTGATGAAGAATCCGATAAACTTGAACGAGATATAAATAATTTGCTCTCTGAAATTACAAATGAAAAGAACCTTCTTTTAAATTTTAAAATCTTCAATATAGAACAGGTCTATTCGAAATATCATACAAATTACGCATTGGCAAAACAAACTTTTAAAAGTGCGGTTCAAAACTATAAGAACTCGTTAGAATTAATCGAAAGCCAATTAGAGGAAAGAAAGAAAAATATTCTCAATCAGCAGGTATTTAAAGAAGTAATTGATTTTTCTAGTGAGGTTGAAAATGCAAAAAAAGAACTGGCAGATTTAAGGGAAAAATCTAATGATTATTCGAATAAGTTAAATGCCGATCAAAATAAAGCGAAAGAAAATCTAAGATTAAATGAGATCTTTGACTTTATAAACGATATAAACTATTTTGACCTAATAGCAAGTTTAGATGTCTTAAAGAAAAGGGAAGAATCTGAGAAAGATAAAACAGATAGCAAACAAATAGAGATTAATGATATTTTAGAGGAAATCTCTGCTAAACAAAAGGAATTAGAAGACGAAATTAAAGGTGCAGATAAAGTTAATGAATACTTGAATGACCACTTTGGTCACGATTTTTTGAGTCTTAAAGCAGTCGAATTTGAAGATGAAGATACCTGTAATAAAATATATCGGTTTGAGACACATAGAGAAGGGAAAAAAGCCTACCATCTTAGTGAAGGCGAGAAAAGTCTAATAGCATTCTGTTATTTTGTAGCCAAACTTGAAGATGTTGCTACCAAAGATAAAAACCCTATCGTTTGGATTGACGACCCAATTTCAAGTTTGGACGGGAACCATATTTTTTTCATCTACTCATTGTTAAAAACCAAAATCTACGATAATAAAGATTTTGAACAACTTTTTATTTCGACCCATAGCTTAAACTTTTTTAAGTATTTACAACGGCTACCAAGTCATAATGACAAAAAGAAAGATAGGGTCAGACATTTTATTATTGAAAGAAAGGATAAAACATCTGTCATATGTGAGATGCCTGATTACATCAAGAAGAATGTAACAGAATTCAACCATCTATTCAAACAAATAATTGAGTGTTCCAAATTGGAGAGCATCACGGATAATAACTACATGATGTTTTATAATTTTGGAAATAATGCAAGAAAATTTTTTGAAATATATCTATTTTATAAATATCCTGATGCATCTAATGACAACGAAAAATTGAGAAAGTTTTTTGGTGAAGAAGACATTCCGGCAGTTTTAACAGACAGAATAAATAATGAATATTCGCATTTAGCTGGAATTTTTGAAAGAGGCCAACAACCGGTAGAAGTTCCTGAAATGAAAAAAGCAGCTGAAATAATTGTCGAGAAACTAAAAGAGAAAGATGAAGAGCAATTTGATGCTTTAATGAGAAGCGTTCAATAGAATGGATATTAATATGCCTAAAACCAAGTGTATAGATTATAAACCTGAACCTTCCGAAGGCTTGGAAAAATAAGATCAGGAATAAAATGAAAAAATAAGCCTACAAAATCTAGTGATAAGCTGAGCGCTTTTTTATAAAATAAGATAAATACAAAATGAATAAAAATGGCCTACAACATAACCTTGTAGAGGAGCTAAGCCAGCTTATCGAACAGGGAAAACATCAAATCGCAGTACAGGTAAACAGTACCATGACTTTGGTGTTTTGGGAAGTAGGTAAACGCATAAATGAAGAAATACTGCAGAATGAACGGGCAGATTACGGCAAAAATATTGTGACGACGGTGTCGTCACAATTGAAAAAGCGTTACGGGAATAGCTTTGGAACCCGAAATGTAAGAAGAATGATGCAGTTTGCCGAAATCTATCCCGATATTCAAATTGTAGATTCCCTTTCAAGACAATTAAGCTGGTCACATTTTGTAGAATTATTTCCAATAAAAAGTAAAGAAACCAGAAACTTTTATGCCCGCCAGATAGCAGAAGAAGGCTGGAGTGTAAGGGAAACCCGGAAGCAAATAGAACGGAAAGCTTTTGAGCGCAAAGAAATAGCCAAAAGTCAGTTATCACGTTCCGGCACAGCTATGCAACATAGTTTTAAAGACCCCTATTTCCTGGATTTCCTAGGTTTAAAAGATGGCTATCTTGAAAATGATTTGGAAGCCGCCATTTTAAAAGAACTGGAGTATTTTATCCTGGAACTGGGGAAAGGATTTGCCTTTATTGAACGCCAAAAGCGAATGATTATAGACGGGGAAGATTTTTATCTGGACCTGCTTTTCTATCATCGAAAATTAAAACGTCTGGTAGCCATCGAATTAAAAATAGGCAAATTTAAAGCGGCCTATAAAGGGCAAATGGAACTTTACCTTAAATGGCTTGATAAGTACGAAAAACAAAAGGGGGAAGAATATCCCATCGGGTTAATATTATGTGCTGAAGCCAGTTCAGAACAAATAGAACTTTTAGAAATGGACAAAAACGGGATCATGGTTGCCGAATACTGGACAGAATTACCACCAAAAGAAGAACTGGAACAAAAAATACATCACGCCCTGGTAGCAGCGCGGGAACGTATAGCACAGAAAAAATTGCAATAAACGAGGCAGGAATGAGTAAAAAGTTTACCGAAGCACAACTGGAAAGCGTTTTTGCCACGCAGCTGGAACTGGAAGGTTATAAGCATCAATTAGGAGGTACCATATCCCGAAAGGAAGATGAAGTGCTCATTGAAAGTGACCTTCGGGAATTTCTGTTGACAAGGTACCGGGAAAACGGGATCACCAAAAATGAAGTGGAATCCATCATTCTTAAACTCAAAACCCTTCCTGCTTCAGACCTCTATGAAAGCAACAAAGAGTTTATGCAAATGCTTTCGGATGGTTTTTCGCTAAAGCGGGAGGACCGTTCCCAAAAAGATATCTGGATCTATTTCATTGATTATTCAGCAGAGAACCGCAACACTTATAAATTTGTCAATCAGCTGGAAATTACCGGAACCCAAAAACGTATTCCTGACGGGATACTTTATATTAACGGAATTCCGGTAGTTGTTTTCGAATTCAAAACCGCGATTCAGGAAAACACCAGCATTTATGACGCCTATGTTCAGCTGACCGTCCGTTACGAAAGGGACATACCGGAACTTTTCAAGTATAACGCATTTTGTGTGATCAGCGATGGGGTAAATACCAAAGCTGGATCTTTTTTTGCCCCTTATGAATTCTACTATGCCTGGCGAAGAATTGCAGGACTGGCAAAAGATGTTGATGGTATTGACAGCATGTTCACCCTTATCCAGGGGATGTTGCATCAAAATAGGCTGCGGGACATTATTAAAAACTTTATCTATATACCAGACAGCTCCAAAAAGGATGAAAAGATCGTGTGCCGCTATCCTCAATACTATGCGGCACGGGCTCTATTTGAAAATATTCAGAAAGCTCAAAAACCAGCCGGAAACGGGAAAGGAGGTACCTATTTTGGAGCCACCGGTTCCGGTAAAAGTTTTACCATGCTTTTCCTGACCCGCCTTTTAATGAAAAGTGATCACTTTATAAGCCCCACTATAATTTTAATTACAGATCGAACCGATTTAGATGATCAGCTTGCAGGACAGTTTACCAATGCGAAAAATTTTATTGGCGATGATGCTATCGCAAGTGTAGAAAGCCGTACAGATCTACGCAAGCGAATACGAGGAAGGGAAAGCGGCGGTGTGTTCCTTACCACTATACACAAGTTTACAGAAGACACAGAATTGCTTAGCAATAGAAGCAATGTGATTTGTATATCTGATGAAGCTCACCGGAGCCAGACCAATCTTGACCAAAAAATAAAAATCACTGAAAAAGGGGTACAGAAAACTTTCGGCTTTGCCAAGTACCTTCACGATTCTCTACCGAATGCCACTTTTGTAGGCTTTACCGGAACGCCAATAGATGCTACTTTAGATGTATTTGGAAAAGTAGTAGATGAATACACCATGACGGAATCGGTAAAAGACGAGATTACCGTTCGCATTGTCTATGAAGGAAGATCGGCCAGAGTGGCCCTTGAAAATAGGGAACTGCAAAAGATTGAGGACTATTATCGTGTTGCTGAGGAAGAAGGTGCCAATGAGTACCAGGTGGAAGAGAGTAAAAAGCAATCGGCCAACATGAACGCCATTCTTGGTGATCCTGATCGTTTGCAAGCCATAGCAGAAGATTTTGTCCAACATTATGAAAAAAGGCTGAAGGAAGGTGCCACCGTAAAAGGAAAAGCAATTTTTGTAAGTAGTAGCCGGGAGATAGCTTATGAACTTTATAAAAATATCATCGAATTAAGACCGGAATGGGCAGAGGTCAGAAAAGCAGAAGAAGGGGCCGAATTGACCGAAAAGGACAGGAAGCAGCTTAAGCCTATGGAGCGGATAAAGATGATTATGACAAGAGGGAAAGACGATCCCAATCAAATGTATGATCTATTAGGCACAAAAGAGTACCGGAAAGAGCTGGACCGTCAGTTTAAAAATGAGAAATCGAATTTTAAAATTGCCATTGTAGTCGATATGTGGCTCACCGGTTTCGATGTTCCGTTTTTAGATAGTATCTATATTGATAAGCCCATCCAGCAGCATAACCTTATACAAACGATTTCCCGGGTAAACCGGAAGTTCCAGGGTAAAAACAAAGGACTGGTAGTAGATTATATTGGTATTAAAAAACAAATGAATTTAGCACTTGCCAAATACAATAAGGGTGAGCGGCAAAATTTTGAAGATATTGAAAAGTCCCTGAAAATAGTAAGGGACCACCTGAATTTATTGGCCAGGATTTTTCACAAATTCGATAGTACAGATTATTTCCGGGGTGATCCTTTGAGCCAGTTGAACAACCTTAACAAAGCCGTTGAATACGTACAACAAACCAAAGAGTTGGAAACGCGCTTTATGAATTTGGTGAAACGCCTGAAAGCTGCCTATGATATTTGTGCGGGAAGTGAAAAATTAACTCAGGAAGAACGGGATTATACTCATTTTTACTTAGCTGTAAAGTCTATAGTCTTTAAGCTCACCAGGGGAAATGCACCGGACACCGCCCAGATGAATGCCAAGGTAAGGGAAATGATCAAAAATGCTTTGGCAAGTGAAGGCGTAGAGGAGATCTTTAAAATGGGTGACCAAACCAATAGCCAGCAGGATATATTTGATGAGGATTATCTGGCAAAGATCGATAAGATCAAACTGCCCAATACAAAAATCAAACTTCTACAGCAATTACTGTCCAGGGCCATTGACGAGATAAAAAAGGTGAACAAGGTAAAAGGAGTAGATTTTTCCAAAAAAATGGAAGGCCTTGTTTCCCGGTACAATGAACGGAAAGGAGATGTGTTACGGAGTGAAGTTTATGAGGAGATGGCAGAACAGCTAACAGATCTTATCTGGCAGGTACAAAAAGAATTTTCGGCCGGGGAAAAGCTGGGAATTGATTTTGAGGAAAAAGCTTTCTATGACATCTTAAAAGAGCTTTGTATAAAGTATGATTTTCAATATCCTGAAGATAAGCTCATCGAGCTTTCAAAATCAATTAAAGATTTAGTAGATGAACAAGCTAAATTTCCGGACTGGAGCAAAAGAAACGACATTAAATCTGCACTAAAAGTCGGACTTATACTATTACTCGATGAACACGGGTATCCGCCGGTAGAACGAGACGAGGTCTATGAAGAAATCTTTGAACAGGCGGAAAATTTTAAGAAGAATAGACCTGCTCAGAGGAATCCTTAAATTTTAAAGCCTAGCACTAACGGTGTAAATAACCGCTCAAATAGTAAGAATTCGCTATAAAAAATTTTTGAATTTGTATTATTTTGGCTTTCGTTAAGACCATTTAGGGAATGGCTCATAAATTTTAAGTTTTTCCATTAACCTCTCCAGGTTTTTATATGTGTAGCCAATATCCTCATTATCGTATAAATATTCTTCAATATCTGAATTCCAAAAAAAATCACGAAGAATCGCTATCTTTCTCAAAAATGGCATTCTTGATCCCTTTTCAAGGTATTCGAGTAAAACTAATTGACGGTGTAATTCAAGTAATTTGTCAATGACCTCTTTCCTGAATTCATCGTGAAATTGTACTTCTTTAAATGCTCCCTGCTCTTCCACAATTATTGAAAATTTGGTGATTACTAAATATAAAATATACCAAATTGATTTAAATACTGATATTTGAAAAAAAGAATACATGATTAAAATGCTTATTTATGCTTCAAAGTAATCCAACCAGGAAAGGGGCAGGAATAGAATTATGGGGTGATTACGGTGACTTAACAAGCCTGTATGAAACCATTCACAAAATAGGGGAGAGGGTAAATGAATATAAAAAGGAAGAGAAGGGGCAATCAGATATAATAATGGGCTTTGCTTATGAGCTTCGTAAAGCTTTCCAGCATTCCAGGTTGAAAGAAAATTTTGTTTTTGATTCGGAGAATAAGGTTGAATACTTTGGCTTTAGATACCTATGGACAGACTTCCTTTATTTAATTTCCGTCCTTCGCTATAATGCAGGTTATGTAGTGTTGGATGCCCTGGATCAGGCAAACCTCTATATCCTGGAATATAATTGTAAAAAAGCCTTATTTGATTATGATGCCCAGGGCGCACAAAAAATTCAAAATTTTCTAGGTCAAGGAATTGATATACATAATGACCTGGTTTTTTTAGTGCTGCAGGCCATTAATATAGAATATTTTAGCAAGACTCCGGGAAAAAGAAGATTTCGGGGAATACCAGATTTGTTAATGGCTTATTCCCAATATTCGCCAGCATATAAAATGTGGAAATCTGATATGGTAAGCAGGGCTAAGGAATTAGGCTGTAATATAGAAGAATTAAATTATGATGATTACCCTGAAATAGTTTGGTAATCGTTAAATAAAAAAGCATCTCATCAGATAGAATTGATTTTTGAAAATCTACAAAACTATCTAAAGCTGCTTTTAAAAACCTTAAACCGTCGCATAAGGAGACTGCAATCTAAAGTCGCATTTAAGGCCTTATAAAATAAGTCTTATACCATCACCAGGGAAATGCCATCCTAGGCTGAATATAAGACTTAAAATATTATACAATTTACTAAAAATAAGCAATTCGGAATAATTAGTATGGGAAAGAAAAAGTTCCTCTAAAGTGAACAAACGCATGTAGTTATTTAACGTAGTGCGGGAGATATCCTGAGTGTAATAAGTAAATCGAGCCTTCCAAAGGGATGTGGTTCTTTTTTCTTACATTTCCAGTTTTGAGAAATAAGAAGATGAGATTGAAGTAACTTAATGTTGAAAATATCAGGTTAAATTTTAATAGAAATTAAGATGGAAGAAAATAAAAAAATGGTGGCAGAATTGACTATTTATTACAAGAAGCAGCGTTTGACCAGCCTGATTTTTGATACTCAGCAGACCGCAGACAGATGCTTTGAAACTTTAAATATGCTGTTTAACAAAAAAGGAGAAAAGGAATTTTCGTTTAGTGGAGAAATCAAGACAGTATATTCGGGTAGTAGTCTTATTGAGGAACTCGAAAATTGGGAAGATGGGAAAATAGAGCCGAAAGGTACGCTTCTGGAAATGATAAAAATCCTGGATCGTTTAAATTAAAGTTATAGAGGTCAGTAACTAATTGTATACAATTTGCTTATGATACACTTTGTCCTTGTTGACCATTTTAGTAACTAGATTATTGAATATTGTGGCTTTGCTTTGTGTGCGATTGATCCTAAAACAAAACTCATTAAAATATCTGTTGATATTGAAATCGCTTACCCAGGAATAAGTCGTCCTAATCCAGGATTTTATCTGATGGATCATCGTATGCAATGCTTTAAAATTTAATCCACCATTACTCTCCACCTGCGTGATATCATAGGCCTTTGCGATTGGTCGGTACCCTCTCCACTTATCCGTTGTTATTTTCGCATCACGGCTGATATGATCAACAAAGATATATTGCAGGGATCTGGCCAAAAAATCATCAATCCTCATAGCATACATCCTCTTCACTTTCCCATCATCAGTTAGCTCAACAGCCGTTATCGCTTTCTTTTTCCTGGCCTTATAACTTCTGCCAATTTGTTCTTTTTCTCGTCCTCCTAAAACAAATTCATCAACGTGGACAGTTCCATCCATAGGATGGTTACCACTGCTTTCCATGGCTTCCCGAACTTTGTGCATAAACAGGCGGGCTGTCTTTTCTGTCACCCCGAAACCTACAGAAACATAGCTCGCCGAAAGACTTTTGGTGCTGGTAGCCATCTCGAAGACGATAAAAAAAGCCTTGCGCACGCCAAACTTGACTTTATGGAAAAGTGTATTGGAAGTAGCGGACTCCTGGTGCGAACAAATATTGCAGGTTCTCGAGAAATCCTTTCTTACTTGAGATTTTTTATGACCACACTTACGGCACTCAAAACCGTCATTCCATTTAATCCCGGCCAGGTATTCTTTACAATCTTCATCAGTTTTGAACCGATCAGAGAACTCCAGGAGATTTTGACCCATGAAAATATTCATATTATTCCTAATTTTATTGACTTTGAAGATATGAATTTAAATACTGACCTCTAAAAAGTTAAAATAGAGGGTAGTTTATTTTCATTATTTCACTTATTCTCAGTAGATTTTTTATTTTCAAATAGCTTACATAATTAAATAGAAACTTTTTCATTTCCATCTAAGACTCAAAAAACTATCTTTGTAAAAAATATTCTTGAAGCGTTTTGCTTTGAGTCCGGCACTGAAACTTAGGAACTTTCTATAACAGCAGGACAACAAGTGAAGAACGCTCATGCTATTGCGTGGGCGCACTTATTGTTGTTGGGTTTCCTAAGACCTCAGTGCTGTAAGTTGCTGCCTGCGCTATTTTAAATCAGGCGGTATTAATCCATATTGATATGAAAGCAGCCGCCAAGCATTTTCCCGGATTTCAGTATTCAGCTTCAGAACTCCTTAAATATATTACCGTAGCAAAAGATTTTACCTTAATGCTATCATCAGGAGAATTTATAAAATTTACTCCCATTGACGATTCTTTATTTGAAGATTGGCTCATTGCAAACAATGTTCAGAATATCAGAAAAGAAGAAGGCTGGATAACCGAATAACCAGCCTGAATATATCACTTCCCTTTTCCTAACTCATTCAATTTTTCATTGAGTTCAATCAGTCCGGCTTTTTCGAGATACTGACCGGCAATGATTTTCAATTCTTCCAGATTTTCATTAGGAATATTGGATAACAACCCTTCATTTTTCTCATCATCCTTAACTACCAAGCCACGTTCAATTACATGGTTAAGTAATAGCACATTTTTACGTGAGATCCTCAAATCAATCTTCACTGTGTCATCCAATAAGGTTGCAGCAATATTGTGAAATTTAAATGAAATTTAGAATTAACTTTTATAAAAGATCATTCTGGAAAAATATTTCAAAACAAGTGCCTTCGTTAGGAGTGCTCTTTACTTTTATTTGTGCATCATGTTCTTCAAGAATATTTTTTACAGAGGTTAAACCTACACCCACTCCGGTTTCTTTATTGGTATAAAAGGCATCAAATAAGCGATCTATTTCGGGTGGCTGTAATCCATACCCGTTGTCCTGGATGCTTAGGATGCTTTCAGTAAGATGTTTCTTTACTTTTATTTCTAATATCCCTTCATTGGGTATCGTGGCTTCAGTCGCATTTACTATTATATTCAGCAATGCGATAATAAGTTTTTCTTTATCAGCAAGAATATATGTAGGTTCCTTATACTCTTTAACAACTTTTATTCCAGCAAGATATATTCTATCGGAAGCCTTATTGAGAGTATCGTTTAAAATTTCCACAAGATTTTCTTTTACCAGTACTGCAGGGGAATAATTGGAAGCATTTAGTAAATTACCTATAAGATTATCTATTGTTTTTGTACTTCTGGAGAGAATTTCTAAATAATTTTCGATTTCTTTCTTTTGCTCAACATCTAGTTTTTTATTTAAAATATCTGTTGACATTCGAATACTGGCTAAAGGATTTCGTAATTCATGAGCAAAGACTCGAGCAACTTCTCCCTGAATAGAAAGCCTTTCTGCTTTTAATAAAGCTTCTTGGGTGCTTTTATATTCGGTAATATTTCTAACTACGAGAATATATTCCTCCACCCAATTAACACTTCGGCGTTCAAAAATTTTGCCGCGTATATTAAACCATTCCCAAGAGGCATTCCTTAATTTTAGTCGTAATTCAATTTCTATAACTTCATCGTCAGCAGCTTTTACTAATTTTTTATGCATATTGACAATCTTATTCCGATCCTGTGGATGAATGAAAGGAAGCACTTCTAAAAGCGGTGTTCCTTGAATTCTCTCTTTGGTCATTCCTGCTTCAGGAAAAATATGTTTATTTATATAACGTACGCAGTAACTGCTAAGATTAATAATTACAATTGTTTCCGGTGATGCCTCTGTCAAATTTTGTTCAAACCTAATATTCTCTTTCAATTTCTCAGCTTCGATTTTACGTAGACTAATATCTTCTATAGTAGCTATCAAAAGATTATCTTGAGGTTTCGCAGTTATACAGAACCATCTATTATTCCCATCCTTATCAAATTGGAATTCTTCATTTAACACCTGTCCGATTTCCATAGTATTTTTAAAGGCCCCGAATATTCCCATTTTAACTCCCCATGTAGAAGTTTCCAGAAAGGTTTTTCCCAAAGGGTTATTATCCAAATACATGTCCAGCAATATTTTATTTACTTCAATAAATTTAAAATCTTTGATAGTGGAATCTGCATTATAGATGGTTTCAAAAACTGCTATGGCCTGGTTAGTGGTGTCAAATACGGTACGTAAAATCTTTCTGCTTTTATATAGCTGGGATAGTTTCTGAAGTTCCTTATCTGAATAAGTTCTTTTACTATTTGACATGATTTTTTCCTAATTTTTGAGAGAAAGATGAAGTATTTAAATAAGTTTTAAAAACTGTTAAATTTAGCTTAAAATTAGTTAAAAAACTATTTCTATGGTTTTTAATTTTTTTTTGAAATTCTCTGTTTTTCTTTAAAAAATGGAGAGTGATTGAAAGAGTATTTCGCATCCAGTTTTTATAATAAATTAGAGGGCATAATACTTTCAGTTCTTTCTCCTGAGTTTTTTCGGAAAAGTTTTAATAATCCTTTTAAAGGTCATTTTTATTTTATTATTCTAAATTTAAAAACGAGTTCTAAAAATTTTTGTAATGGACAAATTCTATTATTGTTAATGTTTTAGAAATAGTAAAATTATTTCAGTACTACTTTATATTGCTTTTGCAGTTTTCGGCAGTTGCCAATTTCCACAGGATCCGGAAAATTCCTTTATAGAAGCTCAAAAGGATTCGCTCTTAGTAGGAGTGGTTGAAAACCCTCCGTTCACAAAGAAAACGGAGGGAAACTTTACAGGAACTGAAATTGAACTGATAGAGAGATTTGCCGCAAAACATGGACTTCTAATTAATTATGAAGAAGGATCAGAAAGTGAGCTTATAAAAAAGCTGGAGAAATACGAGCTTCATCTTATCATAGGTGGCTTTGAAAAATTAAACCTGAAATCTTATTTTTATCTATTAAGGTTTTTTCATCTTTATTTAATAGTATTCTTCATATGATAGGAATGAAAACCTGCTGTCATTCCTTATAATTTTACCATTGAACTTATTATAATAGGTGTGCTTTGTTTAAGTGTTATTGTGGCTTTGTTCTTCCTGATACTTCTTAGGCTTGCCCCCGCGTTGTTGATCTTTGTTCTTTTTTTTGAGATACCATAATTCTTCCAGCTCCTGTGATATCTCTTCTTTATACAAATTATTTTGCCGGATTACTTTTATCCATAAGTAAATTGTAATTACTACTGCTATACTTCCTACTCCATAAACTAAAAATGCCACTCTTTCAATTTTAATAATGAGCAGGAAATTCAAAAGAACACCTTCTCCTATAAAATCTGGTTGTAAGGATCTTAAGGTTTTCCAGAATATTCTCATATTTCAATGATTTTGAAGAATGAAAGAACCGATTTTAAGGGAATGATTTTTAATAATTTGTAAAGAATAAAGGTCTGGTTGAAAATTCTGGATTGCCGGTTAGTAATTATGATGAATTTTTTATTTGTTCCGGCTGCAAATTACCTGAATAAAAAGGTTCAAAATATGATCGTCGTCATATACAGGAATGTGAAATTCTCACGTTTTGATTAAATTAAGGGGATGAGAAGTACTACTATTTTGGCTTCGAAAAGGAAGATGATTTTGAATATTAATCTGTTAAATTTCATTCAAGGTTTTTTTGATTTCTTTCTTAGGTTCTTCATTAGGATTATCAATCTCCATCCAAAAATAATTCTCATCCTCGTGTTTATAGATGCGTTCGGGGAGAATGGCGTTTTCGGTAACTAAAATAACTATTGAGCCGTCCGATACATGGTCCAGTTTAGGGTGGGAGTGACAAACGAGAATTTCACCGATTCTATAATTACTTTCATTTTCGACCAATATGCTGTCTTTTGGGGGATTAAATCCGGGAATTCTTTTATACTCGCAATCATCCATTAAATCCTCATTATACATTTCTTCAAGAATCCGGCATGTGTTTGCACTTTGATTAGTGGAATAAAGCCATTTTGTAATTTATCTCAATTGATTTGTTATTGCCTGATAAGAGGAAATCGGCGGTCACATTATATAATTTAGATAATCTCAAAATATAATCTGAGTTAATTCCATTTTGTTCATTTTTCAAAAGGGAGTAGCCAACCTGAGAGACAAAAACTTTTTCGCTACAAAAGATTGGGAATAATTTTTATCAAACCGTAATGCTTTTACTCTCTTGGCAATCTCCATCCATCTTTTCATTTAATAGAATTAAGTGCATATAGTATTGATTTTAAAAAAAAGACTTTTATTAATTTCTCATGGTTACAGCTACGGGAAAGGGCACTCCGTTCCATTACGAAATCGTGAACGGAGTCCGATTCATGGGGAATTCCATTGATTACTTAGTCCCGCTTCCTATGTTTTTGTATTTCACAAAAGTTATTTAGACCTACTCCCGCGCCGCCACTGTCCCACCCATTTTTTTGTAAGCAAAATACCAACATTTGGAAATTAAACAGAGTGCATAACCGGTCGTGCCTCCCTTTTATAACTCCTTATTAATTCCAAATCTTGAAAATGTATCAGCAACAAAAAATGGTAACAGCGGACGGCTCTATAGGAAGTAAATCTAAAACGAATCTTATGAAATCTTACAAAAACATCAAAAAGGAAGCGGGACTAAAAAAACAAAAAAGGAAAACGCTCTGGATATAATAAGTAAATCATTTAAAAATAAACTGGCTGAAGGGTTCAGTCAGCATATTAATCTTTAATTCTAATATTATGAATACTCTAAGAAATCACGTACAGTTTAGCGGAAATGTTGGCGGGGAGCCACAAATCACAAATTTTGAAAGCGGTAAGAAAGTAGCCCGTTTTTCACTCGCCACTAATGAGTTTTACAAAAACGATCAGGGCGAAAGAATTCAAATTACTGATTGGCACACTATTGTAGCTTGGGGAAAAACCGCAGACATCATCGAGAAGTATGCCGGAAAGGGCAAGGAAATAGGGGTAACTGGAAAATTAAAACCCCGAAGCTACGAGGATAAAGACGGCGTTAAGCACTACGCTACAGAAGTGGAAGCCAACGAAATCCTTTTGTTGGGCACCAAGAATGGCAATAATTCAGCCGAGTAATTTAAAAAGCAAAGAGGGCGTCATCGACAAAAATTGCGCCCTCTTTTAATTATTAACCCTCTAAACAAGTCAATAATGAAAACCAAAGTTAATGAAATAGCCATAAGTTACAGCGGAAGTTTAAAAGCAAATTCGCTTCCAAAAATAACCTGTTCCCAGAGCGCGGCAGATTTAGCCTACAGCCAATGGAATAAAAATAATATTGAACTGCACGAAACCTTTAAAATAATGCTACTCAACAATGCCAATAAAGTAAAAGGAATTTATGAGGTTTCCAACGGAGGTATAACAGGAACTTTAGTGGATGTCCGCATCTTATTTGCCGTACTGTTAAAGAGCTTAACGACGGCGGTAATTTTACTGCACAATCATCCAAGCGGAACCTTACGGCCCAGTGAAGCCGATAAAAGACTGACTCAGAAGATAAAAAAGGCAGGAGAGTTATTGGACATTAAAATTTTAGATCATCTCATACTTGCTCCTGATGGCGATTATTACAGTTTTGCAGATAATGGAATCCTCTAAGTTATATCGAAAAGTATTGCTAAGGAACATTGCATAATTTCAATATAATGAATGAAGAAGAAGTTATACCTATGTATTTAATATCTAAGCTTGTTCAAATCGAAACAATAAGCAACCTCTGGATTTTCGGGGGTGCTTATATTTTGTACTAAATTATTAACTATAAAAAAGGGAAAATTCGCTGTTACCTGGATTTTCCCTTCATTACAGATCATATAGGGATGACCTATGCAGTAAAGTTAACATTTTTTCTAATTATATGAAAAATTTGGGCCAGTTTAACTCTAGGGCGAATTTTAAGTAAAAAAATTGCTATCTTTATTTTCGCTGAAATTAAGCATTCAATTTTACGTAGGGTTTATCCATTTTGACTTTCGCTGATAACCGTACCCATCTAAAAATTACATAACGGAAAATCTTTTCCCTGAAATGGCAATTGGCTTTTAAGCCTAATTGTACGAAATTTTTGTCCCGCCGGGCGGGACGAAAAGGAGGAGCAAGAGAGGGTAACACGCGATAGATAAACACTCCTTTTATGATTTATTAATTTGATTTTTAGATAGATAAAAATAAAGTTACTATTTGGATTTATACAATTTCCTACAAATACCCGGTTTAGTGCCCATTATTAGGGAGAATTTGCGACAAATTGACGAATTATGGATACTTTTATCCGCATTTGATTCAAAAAGGAAACCGCCAGGCGTTTCCGGCAATTTTCAAAAATACACTTCAAATTGTACACTGAGGTATAGTCACGATGTTCGATTTCTTCTTCTACAACGAGATATCACGACGAGAAAAATTGGGCGCGATCGGAAGAACGTTTTTTATTTCGTCCCAACCCGTTTTTTCTACTAAGGCTTTAGAAATAGCAGCACCAAGGCCACCTGGCGCCTGTAACAACCGCGATCTTTTATGAAGTTAGATTGATTTTGCTTTAATCTTTATTGAATTCCTATTCTCCCTGCTTATAGGTAAGTTTTCCCAGCTAAATTTCAGAAGAATGGGAAGATGAATTCTGGCTTTAAGCTCCTACCAAACAGCCCTGAAAAGGAAGGAAAAACTACAGGCTGAAAATTGCCAATTTGCGACCTGCAGGAGGAATCTTTATTTTTCCAAATATTTTCCAGGCATTTAACCTGAAAAATTTCGTTTTTCAGCTGAAAAGATGTTATTAATAAGCACTATTCCCACGGAAAGCGGCAATAAAGCGCTTATTCCCACTAAAACTGAAGCATACTGGCTTAAAAATGGCAATCGCTGCCAAAAAGAAAAACCCTTGTAAAAAATAAGGACTTCAGAAAGCACAAAACCGCAAAAATAGATCCAGAACAGGGGTCTTGGTAACTTCAGCAGCTTAAAATACTTCAGAAAAGCGAACAATCCAATACTTATAACGCCCAGGAACGTCCAGTGCAGGTATCCAATCACAAAATCGGTATACCGAAAAGACAAATCTGCGAAAAATGGAATTGCAGTGAGCAGCTGTAAAAGCACTTTTCCAACAAGTAAAATTCCGCAGATCTTTAAAAGCATATCGGTAAAAGGAGGAAGCTTAAATTGCAGCCTTTTCCAGCTGGCCAGGAGGATTTTGAAGAATTTAAAAAAAGCCAGCACCTGTAAAACTGCGCCGGCAGCGGCAAGGATATAAAATACAAAGGGAGGATTTGTCCATAATACCGAAAGGAAAAAACTCAAGATAATCCCGCCATTGATCAATCGGAAAAAGCGTTTAAATTCCTGCTCCGGAACGCGGATCTTATTCCTTTCAAAAAGGAAAAACAAAACGCCTATCAGGGCCAAGATAAACCAGCCGTTATATTGAAAATGCAGGTAAAAATAAATGGAAAGTTTATACCAAATGGAGGTTTTTCCCAAAGTTGCCATTACCCCACCAATGGCCCAGGGGCCAATGCTGGAGAAAACCATATACCATAACGCTGCTTTTATACATTTATAAGAGGCTAGCTCTTTAAAATGCCCTGGTACGTTTTTAAAGATAAACCACGCCAGGAAATAAGAAGCGATAAGAAAAAGAGTTGAAAAGATGATTGAAAAGAGCGCATATCCCTGAAATGGGAAGCTGCACAACATGCCGAGAATGCAAATATTGGTAAACCAGAAAATACGTCTGTAAAATGCAGGTTTTCCGGCTTCAGCAAAATAAATTTTATAGATGAGCGTAGCCAGCGCAATATATACCCAACCCAACAAAGCGATATGCGAATGGGCGTGCACGATAAAACGATAATTCGCCGGGATGGCCGTAACAAAAAACAATCGGAGAAAAACGCCCAGCAGGCCCACGATCAAAAAATATCCCAGGGCAATATTGGTATGCCGTTTTAAGTTAATCATCAGCGCAAAATATCATATATTTTTAGAAATATACCAAAAGCTGTTCAGAAGCAGGTTTCGCTTTTCTGAACAGCTTTTAATACAATCACAGGTGTTTATTCCGCTTCGCCACGGGTTTTCTCCTCCAAAGGCACATTTTTGCTGCTGTTTAAGGAAAACACAAACCACACAAATGCGATGAGCCCTGCTGCAAAAATGGTATCTCCAACTACCCGCAGCCAGCGAAGGGTATTCATTCCCGGCTGCTGCATAAATTCGGCAGACCTCGCATACCACATTCCGTGGTTTACGCTGGCAACAGTCTGCAACAGGCCTACAGGTAATATACTTATCACCACCATTAACAATAACCCTATGTTAATAGCCCAGAAAGAAAACTTCAGCAATTTCTCGTTCCAGACCTGCACGCGGTAAAGGCTGCGCAATACGAACAGCATTAAGCCTATTCCCAACATTCCGTAGACCCCGAAAAGTGCGGTGTGCGCATGAACAGCGGTGGTATTGAGCCCCTGCATATAATAAAGGGCTACAGGCGGATTTATGATAAACCCAAAAATACCTGCCCCCAGAAAGTTCCAGAAGGCAACGGCAATAAGGCAGTATATTGGCCATTTATAATCCTTGATCCATTCGGTTACACGGCTTAATTTATAATTCTCATATACTTCATACCCAATTAGCACCAGCGGCACCACTTCCAGGGCGCTAAAGGTTGCTCCCAAAGCCATGATAGCAGTTGGGGTCCCGCTAAAATAGAGGTGATGGAAAGTTCCCAATATCCCTCCCGAAAGGAAAATTATAGTAGCCAGCAGCACACTTAAAGTGGCCGTTTTGGTTCGTAATAATCCCAATCTAACAAACAGGAATGCGGAAACCACTGTTGCAAACACTTCAAAGAAGCCTTCCACCCAAAGGTGAACCACCCACCAGCGCCAGTATTCGGCTATGGCAAGATTGGTCTGTCGCCCCCACATTAATCCTGCTCCGTAGAAAAGGGCGATTGCCGCGGAAGAAACCAAGAACATGATCAACAGGTTCTTTTCAGAAGTTTTGCTTCTAATTACCGGCATAAGCGGGCGCACCATTAAAGCCAACCATACAAAAAGGCCAACCAGCAGGAAGATTTGCCAAAACCGGCCCAAATCTACATATTCATATCCCTGATGACCGAACCAGAAATTCTCTGTCAGGCCTAATTTTTGCATAATTCCCATCCATTGCCCAACCATGGAACCCAATACAATAATTAACAGGCAGATAAAGAGGAAATTTACTCCCAGTCTCTGGAATTTTGGGTCTTTACCCGAAACCGCAGGCGCAATATATAATCCTGTAGCCAGCCAGGCCGTTGCGATCCAAAGTATTCCCAGCTGCACGTGCCAGGTTCTGGAGATGGAATAGGGTAAAATATCTGCTAAATTGAACCCGTAGAAAGCGTCACCTTCCACGCCATAATGAGCGGTCACCACACCAAAAGTTACCTGTATTAAAATAAGAAGACTCACCACCCACATATATTTTTTTACCGCCAGCATAGAAGGGGTGATGGTCTGCCGCATAAGCGGATCTTCCACCGGTAATTCGGGCTCTTCTTCTTCCTTCATTCTCGCGTGGTAGAAAACCATTACTCCTATCCCGAACAACAGCAGGATGATACTGAAACCGGTCCAGATTAATAAATCCCCGGTGGCTTTATTGCCTACCAATTCTTCCGAAGGCCAGTTATGGGTATAGGAAACATCGCTGTTGGGCCTTTCGGTAACCGTGGCCCATGTCGCCCAGAAAAAGAAAGCGGACATCTGCTGCATACGGCCTTCATCTTTAATGGCATTCTTGGGAATGGCATAATTGGAACGCAGCTCATCCAGTTCCGGGTTTGCCATGAAAAGGCCTTTATAGTACTCACTCAGGTATTGAGCGGCCTGGGCCCTAAGCGGGCTAATAGTAATATTCCCGGTTTCTTCGCTATAGGTGTTTTCCCGAAGTTCAATTTGCAGCCGCCTTTCCAGGCCCGCCTGATTTTCACTGCTCAGCTCTTCATAGGGTTTGTTGTACTCCTCCTGAGCCCAGTGGTTCAGGAAAAACAAAGCTTCGCGGTGCAGCCAGTCCGCAGTCCAATCGGGTGCAGTATAAGCACCATGGCCCCAAATAGAACCTACTTCCTGGCCTCCTATGCTTTGCCACACATTCTGGCCATCTTTAATATCCTGGCCCTCAAAAACTACTGTTCCATCTGTGGTAACTACTTTTTCAGGCAGGGGCGGTGCCTGCTGGTAAATTTCAAATCCGTAGTATCCGAGGACAGCAAAAGAAACAGTAACTACCGTTATAAAAGCGATCCAGAGTTTTCTCTCTTTGTTCATATTGTCAGGTTTTAAAAAGAGGCAAAACCTACTACAACTTTGCCTCTTTGATTAGTTGCAGCCAAAAGTCAAAAGTCAAAAAATATAAAGAAGTCTAAAAAGCTGCACCAAAAGAATATTATTGTTTCAGTTCCTTTTCCAGGTGTAATGCCTTGGGAAACAAAATGTTATTTTCCAGGTGAACGTGCTGGTGTAAATCCTGTTCGAATTCTTCCAGTTTTGCATAAAAAGCCCGGTAGGTATTACACGCACCTTCAGGCGGGGTATAATTGTTGCTGAGGATGGCAATTTTCCTGAGGATTTCACCGGCTTCTTCGTGTTCGGCCTCCATCATTTTAATAGGATTATCCACAGTTCCAAAATGTGCCTGCGGCAGAGGGTTTCCTTCTCGTTTTGCTTTTACAAGTTGCTTGATAAAAGGGAACAGGATCAATTCTTCTTTGCGCAAATGCCCGCTAAGTTCAGTGGCAACTAAGGAAAACAACTGCTGTATCTCCCCAAGTTCTGTATAGTGGTGGCCATGTACTTTATTGACGCGTGCGGCATACTGAATAAGCAGCGGGATATTTTCCTCTACATAAGCATGGTGAACATTAATGATATGATCGATAAGAAAATCGAGTTCCCAGCTGTTATAGTTGGTTGCACGGCTGTTGGTATGCTCCACATTCAGCAGGTCCCTTTCTAGGTCTTCAAAATTAATATTTACCTTTTCACAGGCCTTTTCTACAGTGATTCCTCCCCCACAGCAAAAATCGATACCATATTTTTTAAAAACATGCGCGGTTTTAATATTTTCGGTTACCAGGCTGGCAACGGTCCTATCCTTTAATAGTTCCATAGTAGAATTTTTTAAGTTTAATTTGGATTATTATTTCAAATTTCAACAAGATCAGGATTATAAAATATGATCTTTATCATAAAAGGATAAATTTGTCCGAAATAGGTTTAAATTTTATACTTAATTTTTCCCCCAGAATGGATCGGGATAATCTTCCTTTGATCCTGTTCCAAAATGTATTTTCTCAATTTCCCGGAGTTCTTCTTTAGTGGCTGCTTTTTGAATTTCAGTAAACAATAGCCTTTCTTCAAAACGTATATGGGCCTCCAGCTCTTCTTCCAGGAGACTGAGGGAATTTTTTGGGTTTTCAATATCTCGAAAAAGGCGTTCAATTCGGCGGTGTTCTTTTAAAGCACGGATTATTAATGCATGCCCGGTGCCTAAAATTGGAAAAATATATTCTTCTTCAATTTTAAAATGAGGTTGGGTTTCATGTATGAAAAACCAATCGGCAAAAGCCTTAAGCCGATCAATAGAAATACTTTCTGCAAAGCCTTTGCGAAGTTTCCAGGAGAACAGTAATCCAAAATGATGCTGGCGGCTAAGCGGTTTCAAAGCCTCGTGGCGTCTTAGCGGTTTTTTACTTCCCATAATTTCAATTTAGAACTTCAAAAATGTGTGTTCTGATTCTAATTTTCCAGCCAGACCATGAATTGTAGTATTTTTAAGCATTTCTTTTAATTCGCCGCGTATGGATACAAACTCGTCATGGAGAGGGCAGGGATGGGCTTCGGAACATTCTGCCAAACCCAGTCCGCAGCCATTATAAATAACATCTCCGTCAATGGCTTCTACAATCGCAATAAGTTTTGTCTTACTGGAAGGGTCGATAAAGAAACCGCCGGAAGGACCTTTCCTGGACTCTACCACGTTGTTCTTGGCAAGTTTTTGCATAATTTTGGCGGTAAAAGCTTCCGGGGAATTAACAGCCCCTGCAATTTCACTAAGGTTAGGACGCATTCCAATTTGGGATTGCCGGGCAATATATAAAGTCGCACGAATTCCGTATTCACAGGCTTTTGAAAACATTTTATTTTTTTATAAGATAAAATTAAATTTAGGATAATTTTACCCTTTAAATAAAAACAGAAAATCCAAGAATGTTTCTATATAGTTGCTGAATTCTTTTCACAGAGGACTAACTCCTGTATTTCGTTTAAAATGGCTTCTCCTTTATTTTTGTTATACCACAACTGGAGTTCCGTCTTAAGCTGCTCGTCCATCTGGCCATGTTCCTGAATATAGTCATTCAGTACTTTTGTGGCTGCTTTGGAGCGTGGGCCCCAATGATTGATTACCTGCAGGTTCTCATCAAGAATGATGAATTTTGGGATAGAACGTGAACCCTTGGTCAAAAAAGCGTCCATCAGTTCCGGGTTTTCATCGCGCAAAATAATTTTTAATTCAATATTTTTTGAACATTCCGAAATTTTATTAAAGAATGGAAGACTTTGGGCGGCATCACCACACCAAGGCTCGGTAACGACCAGCCAGGTTTGCTTTTTATTTATACTTTGAAAACATTCCTTTTGTCCTTCTGAAAGCTTGATGGTTTTGTCCAGGCGCTTGCTCCTGCTTAAATTCAGTTTGGTGTAGTTTATTTTCTCCGGACCGGGCTCTCCCGTTGTCCTTCCTTCGGCTGCCAATTGCTTAAAAAGCAGATTATATTCGGTGTAACTCATTGCTTTGGCAACAGCTATTTTTATTAATTCTTCCATTTTTATAAAACTGAAATGATACTTATAAACTGGTTTTAAATAAAGCGGTTTTCATACTACAAACTGTTTTTTCGGCAACTTTTAAAGCTTTTTCAAATGATATTGAATTTCTTCCCAACACCTTTTTTTTCAACATTTTCCGGTAATATTCTATCCCGTCTAAAAGGTTGTTGCAAAAACCTTCCCAGGTTTTAAGCATTCGTTTATCAAGATTTTGAGTGCGGGAAATTTGGTGTTCAAGAAAATCTATATAAAGTTCCAATTCCCTAATAAACATGTGTGGCCTGTTTTTTTGCTGCATAAGGTTGCAACGGCCGTAAATATGATCGGTCATTTCACGTAAGGTGGAAATTTTTGAGAAATTCACAATATTGGGACCGGGACATACAGTAACCGCTTGTTGTTTTTTTAGGAATGGTACTTCATAATTCAATGGGGCGGCGTTACTAAGCCCTACACAAAGACATTCTTTACTAAGCAAATCTTCTTTTTGCTGCTGGTATTCTGTTTCAGACAAATTACTTTCTTCCAACTGCTTTAGCTTTAATTTTTGATATTTACGGGAAGCGGTGCAGATTGGCTTTTTGGTGAATTCAGTATTGGAAACCAAAAATTTTTCGGTACAGGGACTTCCGGGAGTACCTTTCTCAATCCGTTGTAGTCTTTCGGTTTCTGCGCTGGTGCCTTTTAAATAATTAAAACCAACACCAAGAGGGGAAGACTGGCTCCGTATTACATCTTTTTCCTTGGAATTTAGCAGCAGCTTAAGAGTTCGCTTATCTACCGTAGTTGCTTCGGGACAGAGCAAAAAAGGCGTTCCCCAGCCCGTACTATCCACTTTATAATAATCGTGTAAAAAATTATCTTCCTCAGCGGTACCAATCCCGCCCTGTACGGTAATTTTAATTGGGTGAGGCCTGGAAAAGCCTTGTTTCCCTTTTGAAATTATCGCAGGATTATATAAGCTGAACAGGCTTTCCCGGAGTTCTTCCTTTCTTTCTTTAAATTCATTTAAAATAGGGCCCATAAGTAATCCCTGTGTGGCAAATACGTGACCGCCACAGTTTAGTCCGGATTCAATCCTGAATTCACTTACCCAAATCCCTTTTTTTGCCAAATATTTGCCCTGAATAAGTGCAGACCGATAATCGCTTACTTTTATCACCACCTTTTTATGAAAATGCCCCCAGGCTATCGCGTCAAATTCCCTGAAATCTTCCATATAATTGAACAACCTTGGATTCATGCCTGCAGAGAAAATAAGGGCAGAGTTCTTTAAATCACTGGTAGCATAAGCCCTCAAAGCCGTAAGTGCATCTGAAGCATTTGGGATGGGGAGATCATCTTTGCCTAAATTATCCTTGTCTACCTTGGTCATTATATTGACTTCTATGGCACCAGGCCTCATTTTTTCTTTAAGAAGGTTTTCCAGCTTTTCTCTTTCTGAAGGATTTTCTGTGAGCAGAAACTTTTGAAATATCCTTTTGAGCTCTCCGTTGTCCGGAAGCATTTCAAAATACTTCATAAGATCTGAACCCAGCCTAAAAGTTGAAGCTTTAATTTTCTCAAATTCAATATTTACCAGGCTTTGCATTAGGTTCAGGTATTGGGTGATGCGCTTAACTCGATAATCTTTTTCTTTGATACCTATGGGAACATAAATTTCGCCATTTTTCTGGGAGTAATGTTTCCGCATCGTTTCCAGTAAATTGTCTTCTATGATGGAAATAGCCGAATTTATACCGTAACAGGCGACCTTTATGGGGGAATCTATGGAATATGCCAGACCCATAACTGGTATGTGAAAATGATGTGGTGATGATATTTGCATTATAAATAATTTTATTGGTAAAGGTGTTCAACCTTTCCTGCTTATAATATGACGCTGGTCATATATTGCATGATTTCTGATGATTGAACATTAAAAATCTTTCCTGATGGACATCCTGTAAATAATTCCCGTTGGGATCACCACCCACAGTACCAACATAAGCGCAGAAATTATAAATCCGGAATTTGTTCCGAAGAATTTCTGAAAAACCGCCCCGGTATATCCTAACAAGGCCGAAATATCCAATTTTAATAAAATAAGTACCCGGGAAAGGTCCACGGGGTTCAGCATAATGGCTGCCAGGGAAAATTTATCTAGGGGATAATCTTCAAAATAAATCAAGGACACTAAGAATAGGCCATCATAAATTACTGCCATAAACAACCAGAGCAAAATAGCATAACCAAAACCTTTGATCTTATTTTCATTGGCCAACGCGATTACGAATGCCAGCGCGGTAAAAATCAACGTGAGGAATGCCCCGGTAATCAATAATAACGAAAAGTCCCAAATCGCGGTGCTATTAAAAATTCCATAGAACACAAAAGGCAATCCAAGGCCAATCACCAAACTCATGGCCAGCGAAAAGGCCACTCCAAAATACTGCCCCAAAAAAATAGAACTCCGTTTCACCGGTTGGGCGAGGAGGAGTTCGGTAAATTCCCGGGAATTATAATAATACATTACGCCAAAAATGGTCCCGATTAACGGCACCAGCACGATAATTACATTCATTAAAGTAATTACCGCTTTGGAAAGGTCATTATTTAGAAATAAAAGTACGGTACCCAGTAGCAAGTAGAATAGAAAATAGACGTAACTCCAGCGGCTGCGCATGAGGTCAAAAAAACTATATTTTAAAATTTTAAACATGATTGATGGTTAAAATGGAAGCGATGGCATGTTCAAAGTCGGGCTCATTGGTTTTGGCCTTCAACTCTGCAATACTGCCTTTAAAATAGATTTTTCCTTCAAGTAGGAAGACGATCTCGTCGGCGATTTCTTCCACAAAACCCATAATGTGGGAAGTGATAAGAATTGTTTTTCCCTTTACTTTTTCGGCTTTAATAAGTTCTTTTAATCGCAGGTGCGAGATAGGGTCCAATCCTGTGGTAGGCTCGTCCAGAATAATTAACGGACTATCGAACATAAAGGTAAGCACCAGGTTTACCTTTTGCCTGGTGCCCCCGGAAAGCTTGCTCAATTTTTTGTCCATGAATGGCCCTAAACGGAACAGCTCGATTAAATGTTCGTCTTCGGCATTTTTTTCGGAACGCAAATCCTTGATCATATTAATGAGTTCCTTTACCCTTAAATTTCCGGGGAAATTGGCAATTTGCGGGAGGTAATTGATCTCATTTCGATATTTCCAACGGTTCCTCACCGCATTACCGCCAATTTTTATGTTTCCGGAATCGGGGAGTACCATCCCCAATACACTTTTTATCAGGGTGGTTTTCCCGGAACCATTTGGCCCTAAAACGGCAAATATTCCGCCCTTTTCGATATGCAGGTCAATACCCTTCAGCACCTGGTTGGTGCCAAATTTCTTATGTAAATACTTAATTTCTACCATGATTTATGGGTTTTAGTAACGGGTGTTCATCTATTAGGTTATCCGGGGTGAAAATAGGCGAGACCTTTTCAGAAAAATCGATGATATCAATAAACAAGCTACGTAAAAGGATGATAACTTCGGGGGTGCGGTTCACGATATAGGAGAATAGTTTTACCGGACGGTAAGGAACATCCCCAATGCCATTTTTATCTAAATCGTAACCTGTATAATTGCTCCAGTAATTTCGGTTGAATTTATTGTCGTTGAGCTTGCTGTTATAGGATACATCAAACGAATTGTACAGGAAATTGTTCTTCTTGAAAATATTATTGTAACAGGCACCACGCACTTTTAGGGCCCAACCGTTATTTTTAAAATCGTTATGGAAATAATTCACACGGTTGGAACCTTCAACATTGATGCCCACCGTGTTTTCTTCAAAATTGTTGTTCAGAATTTCAGAATCGTTTATTTCTTTCAGTAATAAACCGAATGAAGCGGTGCCCCAGTTTTTTCTGAAAGTGTTGCCTTGCATTTTAATAAACCTGGAGAACATCACCGCCACGCCCGCACCATTGTTTTCAAAAAGGTTGTTTACATAGGTGTCGTTATTTGAAAACATGAAGTGCAGGCCATAGCGGAGGTTTTCGGAACTTATATTATTGCGAATGCTGATTTCATCTGAAAATTCCAGATAGATCCCGTCCCTCACATTCTGAACTTTATTCCCACGGACTTCCACATTCCTGCAATGCCAGAGCTGAATACCGTTCCCCGAGCTAAATTCATCCACCGCATCGCCAATAATGGTATTGTCCAATACTTTGCCATTTTTGGCTTTTTCAAGATATATCCCGAAAAAAAGTCGTTGCAATTTTAGGTTGCGAAGCACGAAATTTTCGCTTTTCACTACGCGTACGGCGGCAAAATCGGTGGTGTAACTTGTTCCAACGTTTATAAGTGTAAGACCGACTATTGTAACATTATTGGCTTGAATGCTAATGATCTCGCCTTTGTTTTCCCCGTCTATTACCGCATTATGCTCACCAATAATCGTGAGGGGTTTGGCAATCCCAATATTATATTCTTTATAAATCCCGTTTCTAACAAGGATGCTATCGAAATCTTTGGCTTTTTCCACGGCTTCCGTGATGGAAATAAATTCACAGGAAGCGCAGACTTCCAGCTTTTGCGCGGAAACTGTAGTAGAGGAAAGCTTCAGCAAAAAGGTTAATATGTACAAGAAGTGTTTCAAAATATGGTGCAAATTACAAGCCGCTATATTTCAGTCCTATGACGACGGACAGCTTTTACTAACTTTTAATTAAATTATTCACCCGTTATTAAAATTCGGCAAATTCTGCCCTTTTCCCCGCCCTGAAGGGAGAGACGGCAGAAATTCTCTTGATTCCCTTTGGATAGGGAAAAACAAGATTGTTGTTCTATAGGTTTTTCTACACTGTACATTGTTATCTTATTTTATTTGTAATTGAAGTCCAGTTATAAACTTCACCCGAATACTGGTTTTTGGCTTTTTTCGCTGCCTCTTTTGAAGCAAACCCGGAAAGGCTGGCACCCATGGGGCTTGATACTTCAGGACTAATTAAAAAGCTTGCGGTTTTGGCATCTATTAAAGTCCCCGGTTTTTGAAAATCATTGATTAGATAAAGCTGGTAAACCGTTCCTTTATTATCTTCGGAATAGTTTATCATACATTCTATCGCGTCAAAATTGTAAACTTTGCCATTAGTGTTTACCAACTGACTTGCATGCTGTTTGTCCACGATGGTCATTTTGCAATATTCGCAGGCTTCGTTTCCGTAGTCAATAGGTTGCGGATTCACTTCGCAGGAAATAAAAATGAGCCCGATGATTACTGAAAAAATTGAGGTTTTCATGAGTAATTGTGTTTTTTTGTCCATTCATCTTTTCCCAGGAAAAATGCCAGCAGGGTAAGTGCCATTCCTGCAAACATTAGGTATGCCCCCAGAGCGGGAAAAGAAGCCACGTCAAAATTTAGCATTTTCTGGTTACCGAAGAGTGGCGGTTTATAGGTCATGGGAGAACCATCCGGCGCGGTCATTTTCATGATCGCGTTAGGATCCAGATTGGTGCCATAATCGGCAAGCCAGGCGTTGAAATCGTACATACCCAGCACCCCGAGAACAGATATTAAAATAAGCCAGTTCAAAAACCATTTATAATTTATTTTTTCAAAGAATCCTAAAATTCCTAAGACTACTCCTAAAGCGGCCATTCCTCCTATTACCAGCGGGAATACTTCAAATTCCCACATGGCTTCCGGTTTTGGAATCTTTTGCATCCCAATATAATGATTGAGTCCATCGATATTTTGAATGTCAAATTCCTCTACACCCCTGATTCCTGTGATATAAATATCCATTCCCATAGGATCGGGATACTGCGGTGCGCCCAACATGATATTCCAAAGGGGAAATTTAAAAAGGCCCAACAACAGTAAAGAACCAATGATCATTATGATGCCTGCTTTTTTCATGTGTTAAATTTTTTTCTGAACAGTAGGACGTTGGTTGTAATTGAAAAGAATTTTTTCTTAAAATAAGACGGGGATAATCAATAAGACCCCCGCCTTTAAGGACCACAGGAAAAGCTTGGGATTTCCCTGTGGATTTCTAACTAATTAAACATTAATCTTCTCCAAGCGACCAACTAACTTCGATGTTGGAGTTTTTTGGTGATACTCGTACATACCCCTGCATTTCCTGGTGCAATGCTGAACAGAAATCTGTACAATAAAATGGCCATACACCTACTTGTTTAGGCTCCCAAACCAAAGTTTTAGTTTGGCCGGGCATAATAAGCAATTCGGCATTGTTAGCCCCAATCATGGCAAATCCATGAGGCACATCAAAATCCTGCTCGTGATTAGTTATGTGGAAATAGACTTTATCACCTACTTTAATCCCTTCGATATTATCTGGGGTAAAGTGGCTGCGGATCGTGGTCATATAAACATGCACCTCGTTGCCGTTACGCTCTACCCTGGCATCGCCATTGGTAAGGGTTGCGTATTCATTCTCGTTCTCTGCCAACTTATAGATTTTTTGGGAATTTTCTTCGAGGATTTCCGCAGGAATACCGGCGGCGTAGTGGGGTTCACCATGGGTTGGGAAATCCAGTAAAAGCTCCATTTTCTCGCCTGAAATATCAAATAATTGTGCTGAATGTTCCAATTCAGGCCCTGTTGGCAAATAACGATCTTTTGTGATTTTGTTCAGGGCTATGGCATATTTTCCAAATGGTTCCCTGGAGTTCCCACCGGGCACCATTACATGCCCTACGGAATAATAGTTGGGTTGGCGGTCTATTACTTCACGGGTTTCGACATTCCATTTCACCAGTTCAGAAGAAATAAAGAAGGTGGTATAAGCGTTTCCTTTATCATCAAATTCTGTGTGAAGTGGACCCAACCCGGCTTGCTTGACCGTGCCGGCGAGAATATCCTCAAAATTCAGGATGGGTATCCCATAGGCCTCGCCACTATACTCTTTGTTTTCAATCGCATCGATCATCCTGTCAAACGAATGTACGGTCAAGTCGGCAGAAAGTTTTCCATTTCCTATAATATAGTCCCCACTAGGATTCACATCTACCCCATGGGGCGATTTTGGAGTTGGAAGGAAAAATACAGCTTCCGATACCTCCCGGGGATCTACCACCAGTACCTCTTTTTTCATAGTAGAAGTGGCAGTATGGCTTTTATCGTCATACATATTGTGCGCATAGTTGGCAGGCATGATTTTGCCGCCGCCATTGTTTACATATTCTTCTATCTTTTTCCAGTTTACCGCGGCGATAAAATCCTTATCGTTCTGGGAAGCATTCACTTCCAATAATGTGTTTGCTTCTTCAGTATTATATGTAGTGAAGAAGAACCAGCCGTGTGATTTTCCGCGGCCCGGATGGGATAGGTCATAATCAAAACCGGGCATTATTAACTGGAATTTAATATCCATGTGGCCTTCTTCAGGATCTACGCTTATAAAGGATAAAGTACCTTTAAATTTTCCTTTGTATTCATTAATTGCAATGTCTTCCTGAGGGATGGGCACGGAAAATCTTGTTCCCGCCACTACATATTCGGTATTTTCGGTGACAAAGGATGAGCTATGGTTCCCTGCAGAATTTGGCACCTCGATTATCTCGGTGGTTTCAAATGTTTTAAGGTCAATTTTGGCAATCCGCGGGGTATTGTTCCCGTTTACGAAAATCCATCTCCCATCCAGTTTTCCATTCGTTTGGGAGATATCCGGATGGTGCAAATCATCCCAGGGAATAAAACCATGGGAAGTATTGAGCATCGGTTTTGTTTCTTCAGAATAACCATATCCACTGGTGGGAAATTGGGAGAAAACAGCTATTTCCTTGAACATCCTACCAGAAGGCAAGCCATATACAGTGAGGTTACCGCTGTACCCGCCTGAAAGGAAAGCGTAAAATTCATCATGCTCCCCGGGAGCCACATAGACTTTTTCGGCCGCATTGGAAGCCAGAGCCCCGCGATCTCCTTCTTTTTGCTCGTTGTCGTTACAACTAAATAAACCAGTTGCCAGCAGTAGAGATGTTATAACTTTTATTGAATTTTTCATGATAATTCGTGTTATTGTGCTATTTTTCCAGTGTTCGGAAATATTCCAGAATCTGTCTTGCTTCTTCTTCCGTTAATCCTTGATTTGCCATTGGAGAACCATTGTGTTCAATGAGCAACTGCTTGGCAATTGGATCTTTCATGATCATTTCATTAGGATTTAAAATCATGTTCATCACCCACTCTGGTGATCTCCTGTCTAAGACCCCCGCTGGTGCCGGGCCAATAAATTTCTTATGAGGTTTGTGGCATGCCATACATTTAGAATCAAAAACCGCCTTTCCCTTATCTGCCATTGCCTGGTCTATATTATCGGAAAGTTCCAGATTCTTCACCGGGCCTATTCCTTTGTTTGACATATCAATAAGATCGGCTTCGGGCGGATTGGCATCTGGTTTCACCACTACTTTCTTTTCATAATTTCCCAATTGGATTTCTTCTTTTTCTTTTTTATCCTCTTTTCCGCCGCAACTTACAAGTAGCGCCAATCCTAATAAAAAGAGGCTTTTTAATAAATATTTCATAATGATAGAGATTAAATGTTAATCAAAATTAGAGGTAAAGGGCTTCGTAAAATATGACAAAAATCATATTACGGATAAAATTGTCCTTTTTTAGCTTGTGTTTATTTGAAGATGGATAATCTGCCTTTATTAATGGCGATTATAATTTCATTTATATTCAATAATTCACGTTAATTAAAAATTGAATTAAACTGATCAGCATCATATTTTAAAACTATCCGAGCCATTAATTTTGATTTTTTAATTTATAATGATGGAATCGAATTTAATTTCTAAATATAATGTGCCCGGCCCCCGTTATACCAGTTATCCTACGGTGCCATATTGGGACGAAAGCAGATTTACGCTTAAAAAATGGCAAAAGGGTCTTCAAAAAAGCTTCCGGGAAAGCAACCATTCCGAAGGTATTAGTATCTATATTCACCTACCTTTTTGTGAGAGTCTTTGTACCTTTTGTGGCTGTAATAAAAGGGTTACTAAGAATCATTCCGTAGAAATTCCTTATTTAGAATCTGTTTTAAATGAATGGAAAATGTATTGCAAACTTTTTTCAGAAAAACCATTTATAAAGGAACTTCATTTAGGAGGGGGGACACCTACCTTTTTTTCAGCTAGAAATTTAGAATTACTGCTGAATGGTATATTTGAAAATTCAAGAAAAGCCGCAGATGCCGAATTAAGTTTTGAAGGCCACCCCAATAATACTAGTTCTGAACACCTCCGTCTTTTTTCCTCCTTTGGGTTTTCCAGGGTGAGCTATGGAGTTCAGGATTATAATGAAAAGGTACAGAAAGCCATACATCGTGTGCAGCCATTTGAAAATGTAAAGAAAGTGACCGAAGCGGCCCGGGAAACCGGGTTCAATTCTGTGGGGCACGATATCATTTTTGGCCTTCCGTTTCAAACAAAAGAACATATTATTCGTACTGTAGAAAGAACCAAAGCATTGATGCCAGATCGTATTGCTTTTTACAGTTACGCCCATGTGCCCTGGGTCAAAGGTAATGGCCAGCGGGGCTTTAAAGACGAAGATCTTCCCACCGCCGAACAAAAAAGGGAACAATATGAAACAGGAAAGCAAATGTTGCTGGATGCCGGTTATGTAGAAATTGGAATGGATCATTTTGCCCTAAAAACCGATAGTCTTTTTGAAGCTATCGAGAACAGGACATTGCACCGTAACTTTATGGGCTACACCTCCTCAAAAACTCAGGCAATGATAGGGTTGGGAGTTTCGGCCATTAGTGATAGCTGGTATGGTTTTGCCCAAAATGTGAAAGGTGTGGAAGAATACCAAAATTCGGTAGCAAATAATAACTTGCCAGTTTATAGAGGGCATATTTTAAATGATGAAGATCTTATCATCCGTAAACATATTCTGAACCTGATGTGCAAATTGAAAACTTCCTGGTACACCGGAAATCAATTTTTTCAAGGATTACCGGATACGCTCATCCGGTTAAAAGAAATGCAGAATGATGGACTCGTTGAAATGGACACAAATTTTCTTAAGATTACCGAAAAAGGAAAACCTTTTGTACGAAATATATGCATGGCATTTGACATGCGCTTACAAAGAAGTAAACCTGAAACTCAATTATTTTCAATGACAATTTAGAAGGTATATAAGTCTCCTTCATATTTAAATTTATATTCAGAAATAACTAAAACCTCTTCTATTCCTCACTGTTTCCAAAAACAAGATTTTTAATCTTTCCTTAAGATATTCTGAGTTTGAAATTATTTATATTAAAAATAAAAAATGAAGATCAAACCTATTATCTGGCTTTACATTACAACACTGATTCTGGTTTTAGTGACGGTATTTTCATATTTCAACTTTCCATTTCCGGTCATTTTTTATCTCGTAGTTGTTGGCCAGGGATTGCTTATTTATACTGTTTATCGCATCCTTACTGATAGTTATACTACCACCAAGACTTTTGATGATTTCTACGAAGATCATTCTGTAGAATAAATACTTCAATTTGTTCCTACTCTAATGGTTATTTTTAAAAATGTTTTTAACTTTAATCCACTCAAGCAGGCATATTTAAATTGAAAACGAATAGCAGATTGAAGGAACATTTTCAACAAAATAAAGACATTTTAAACATACTTTTTGAAGCGGCTTCTGAAGGAATTATTGTGGTAAACTCCAGTCAGGTTGTCGTAGCTTCCAACAGTGCAGCTGCCGTTATGTTTGGGTATGAAAAAGGTGAACTTACCGGAAAAGATCTGGATGTTCTTATCCCAAGGGATTATCATAAAATCCATCACAGCCACGTAGACCAGTTTATTGAAAAGAGCGAAAAACGTCAAATGGGCCACGGCCGTGATCTTTACGGTGTAAAGAAAGACGGTTCATTGTTTCCGGTGGAGGCAGGTCTAAATCCTTTCGAGATGAAAGAGGAGAGATTTGTTATGTCCCTGATTATCGATATAAGTGTTAGAAAGGAAACACAGCGGCAAATAAGGGAACTTAATACCCGGCTGGAAGATAAAATTGAAATCAGGACCCGTGAACTTCAAGAAAGTATAAGGGAGTTGAAGCGTCTAAATCTGGACCTTGAGGATGAAATTGCCAAAAGAAAAGCGGCGGAGCGGAAAATTAAAGATGCGTTGCAAAAAGAAAAAGAACTCAATGAGCTGAAAACAAAATTTTTATCCTTGGTTTCTCACGAATTTAAAACCCCTCTTAGTGGAATTTTGACTTCAGCTACGTTAATTGAAAAATATAAAAAAGAAGAACAGCAGGATAAGCGGGAAAAACATCTGGTGACCATTCGCAATAAGGTTCACTATCTAAACAATATATTAAACGATTTTCTTTCCATCGAACGGCTGGATTCTGGAAAGGGGCAATACAAGTACACCAATTTTAGTCTCAAACGTTTAATTAATGAGGTTGTATATAATGCCAATATTACGCTGAAGAACGGTCAGGAAATCATGTATCCCAAAGAAATTGAAGATGTGACTCTACATCAGGATGAAAAGATTCTTGAACTAATTCTTTCCAATCTCTTGGGAAATGCCATTAAATATTCTCCCGAGAATAGTCTTATAAAATTTGAATTAGGTTTTGAAGGGGAATATATGATATTTGAAGTGGAAGACCAGGGAAGGGGAATTCCGGAGAAGGACCAAAAACATATTTTTGAACGCTATTTCAGGGCAGAGAATGCCTTGCTGGACCAGGGAACGGGTATAGGATTGAATATAGCAAAAACCCACTTAGAAAATCTTGGAGGAAGTATTACCTTTGAAAGTAAAGAAAATAAAGGAACCAGGTTCAGAATTGAGGTCCCTGTAACTCTGATTTGATATCAAACAGAAATCTCATTTCAGATTCCCATCTATGAAAAAAATTTTGCTGATCGAAGATGATGTAACCGTAAGAGAAAATACAGCCGAGTTACTGGAGCTCTCTGAATATGAAGTGCAAACAGCTTCCAACGGTAGCCACGGAATCCAAAGAGCAGGAGAAATACATCCCGATATTATTATCTGTGATATTATGATGCCTGAAACCGACGGGTATGGGGTTTTGAAAGCTTTAAGCAAAAACCCTGAAACCGCAAATATTCCCTTTATCTTTCTTTCGGCTAAAACAGAACATAAAGATATTCGCAGAGGCATGGATCTTGGTGCCGATGATTATTTAACCAAACCTTTTGAAGAAGAAGATTTGCTGAGCGCTATTGAAAGCCGGTTGGCGAAGGTTGCTATTCTTCAGTCTTTTCAGAAAAAAAACATCGTAGAAAAACCAGCTACTAACGATCTTCAAAACCTTGATGAACTTCGGGAACTTTTTCAGAATTACCAGTTGCAGGAATTCAGGAAAGGAGAGACTATTTACGAGAAAGGAAGGCAATCCAACTTTTTCTATCTGGTTCATCGCGGAGTGGTAAAGGCGCATCGCATGGATAATAATGGAAAGGAATTAATTACCGAGCTATACAAACAGGATGATTTCTTCGGAAATCCTGTAAATTATCCCCAGACAGCCTATGAAGATTATGCTACTGCCATGGAAAACACTCAGCTTTATACTGTTTCACGTGAAGAAATTCATAAGATCCTCGCTAATAATCCGCGTATTCCCATACAACTGGTAGAAGTGCTCAATAAAAATCTTTCCGAATTAAAACAGCAATTAATGGATATGGCCTATGGTTCTGTTCGCAGAAAAACAGCAAATACTATTCTTCTTTTTGCCGAAAGAATTGAAAAACATCCTTTAAAAAGCATTCGTATCTCCCGCTCAGATCTTGCAGGTGTTGCCGGTATGGCTCCGGAAAGTCTTATTAGAACCTTGTCTGATTTTAAAAAGGAAGGCCTTATTGAAATTGAAGGGCGAAATATCAAGATCATGGATTCTGAAGCCCTGAAAAAAATAAGCTGATCTTTTTAAAATTTCAAGGAACTGATTTTCGTCATTTTTAGCAATAGCCTATTCATGTAATTTCGCTATTATAAGAATGAGCTAATGAATGTATTGATTTTGACCGATTTCTCCGAAGTTTCGAATAACGCCGCAAGATATGCTGTAGATTTTCTTGAGCATTCTGCAGCAAAATTCTTTTTTTTAAACATTCAGGATTTCGATTTTGACCCATCTGCGAGTAAGGTTCTGGATAAAAAATTAACCACTATTCTTCAAAAATTAGAAAAAAGTGCGCGGGAACTGGAAATGTATAAACAGAATCCGCAGCATAATTTTAACATCATTCTTTCTTCTGAAAACCTAATAAGTGCGGTTAGAATGGCTGTGGTTGAAAAGAAGATCGACCTGATCTTCATTGGAGCCATTAGTCATAAGGTTCATCATCATCCCATTTTGGGTGACCACGCATATGATGTGGTTAGAAAAATAAGATGCAATATCCTGGCGATACCGGCAAATTGCAAGTACTATTTTCCAAAAAACGTCATTTTTCCTATTGATCATGCTATTCAACCTGAAGAAGAGATTCCAAATATTATCTCCAGAAACCCATTTTTTTATAATAGTAGATTTACAATTTTAAAGCTGAAAGAAGGTAGAAGCAGCGCAGTTTTAGTAAAGGAGGAAAATTCGTCTTTAAGTACAGAATTTGAATGTTTGAACCAACAAACGCTGGAAGAGTTTAATGAAAATTCGTTTGGATCCATTCAAAAAGATTATAATCTCATCTTTATAATTGGTAAGAACCTCAGTATTTGTGATCGTTTCTTACATTCCACATACGGATTATCGGCAAGTATCGATCTTCAGCTTCCCATTTTTGTTTATCATAATTAATATATACAAGCGCAAATCAAAACTGTATAAGTCTATTTTCTACTCTGGTAAATTCTTAGAAAAAGATGTGTGGACATTTTACGGGCATTATTTTTTAGGCGCTGGGCCATTTCCCCTTCCAATAGTTCATCTATGGTCTGGAACCAAAGATTCAGCCATATTCCAAAATGATATTTTGTGATTTTATAATTGTTCTCCGCATCGACTTTCACATGGGCCATTGCGGGATTTCCTTCGAAATTTCCTGCAAAAAAAAGATTACTTTCCTAAAAATCAGTCAGCTTGGAGATATGGGCATCCCAATCGCTAATGTTGTTATTGAAAAAGTAACCTATTTCTCGATAATTGCCAATTTGAGGGTTAGTTTTTTTTGCTCAGGAATTCGACTGGATAATACGCACGATTTCATCTTTTGGCACTACACCCGATTGCCGCCAGGGTTGTTGCCCGTTTTTGAACAATATCATGGTTGGGACACCTCTTACCTGATATTTCCCCGCGAGTGCTTCATTTTTATCTACATCTACTTTTTATAATTTTCACCCTGTTCCCAAGGCTTGCTTTTACATCCTGTAAAATAGGCCCCAGGGTTTTGCATGGCCCGCACCATTCTGCAGAGAAATCTATCAATACCGTTTTTTCATCTTTTATTATCTCGCTAAAACTACTTTTCATAACCTGATTTTTTAAATTTTCTGAAAAAAAGCCGGAACAGTTTTATACTATTCCGGCGTTTTAAAGCACTTCTACTTAAGTTACAAAAATTTATAATCTAAAGCATTCAAAAGCATCTTTTTCTAACTGCTCCCTGTGCCTGGGATGTGCAATTGATATGAGTGCTTTTGCCCGCTGCCTTAGGTTTTTCCCATATAGATCCACAATTCCATATTCTGTGGCAATATAATGTACATGGGCGCGGGTAGTGGTTACGCCGGCACCTTCTTTAAGGTTTACAACTATCTTGGAAGCCCCTTTCGTGGTAACCGAGGGCATGGCAATAATTGCTTTTCCCCCTTCCGAAAGGGAAGCACCGCGAATAAAATCCATCTGGCCGCCAACTCCCGAATATTGGTATTTTCCAATGGTATCGGCACAAACCTGCCCCGTAAGGTCTATTTCTATGGCCGAATTTATTGCGGTTACTTTTGGATTTCTCCTTATAATCGCCGTATCATTGGTGTAAGCGGCTTCTTTAAAATGAATAAGCGGGTTATCATCAATAAAGTTGTACAGTTCAGGAGAACCCACGGCAAAGCAGGTCACCAATTTGCCGGTTTTTACCATTTTGTCTTCTCCGGTAATCACTCCGTTTTTAACCAGGGCCAAAATTCCGTCAGAAAACATTTCCGTATGGATTCCAAGGCGTTTATGATTGCTGAGGTTTGCCAGCACCACGTTAGGAATTCCGCCGATCCCCATTTGCAGCGTGGCACCATCTTCCACCAGCGCGGCCACATTTTTTCCAATTTTCAGCTCTATCTCGGTTGGGGCTGAAGGAACCGGTGAGTGCATGGGAGTGTTTACTTCTACTGCTGCATCTATTTTGCTTACGTGAATAATCCCGTCCCCATGTGTTCTGGGAACCAGCGGGTTTACCTGGGCAATTACTTTTTTCGCGGTTTGTATGGCCGGTAAGGTAATATCTACAGATACACCCAGCGAACAATAGCCATGCCTGTCGGGCGGCGATACCTGGATAAAAGCAATGTCCAGGGGAAGGATGTTCTTTCTGAAAAGCAGGTGGGCCTCACTCAGGAAAATTGGGATGTAATCCCCGTAACCGGTATTTACCGCCTGCCGTACATTACTGCCTACAAAGCAGCTATTGCATCTAAAAGCCTGGTGATATGGAGCTTCCGTATATTTTGCTTCGCCTTCGGTATGGATATGTAAAATTTCAACATCCTGCAGCTCCGTATATCTTTCGCATAACGCATTTATTAGAATATTAGGTGTCATAGCGGCACCCTGGATGAATATCCGTTGGCCGCTTTTCACCACTGCAACTGCTTCTGAAGCGGAAACTATATGAGGTTCGTTTTTCACTTAAATAGGTTTGATCACAAGGTTAAAATTGATTTCAATTTCTTCTTTTATCACAATCAATCCAAAAAGCTTCCTGGGAGGTTCCAGTCCAAAATCGTTAATGTTCAATTCCAGTAATCCTTTAAAATTGGGGGTTGGGCAACTAATTATTTCCACAGGCACTTCATATGTTTTTGTTTTTCCGGCCATATGGATCACTACCTGGGCAAGGGCATCGCCATTATCCTTCATAATTGCCTTTTTCAGTTCCAGTTTTATAGACGGATATTTTTCAGTTTGCATTAAAGCGTGGAAATCCTTTTTTATGGCCCGGTTGCCACAATAAAACCCTTCATTTTTTAGAACAAGGACGGCATCTTTGAAATGGATGTTTTTCCCGGATTTAGAAAGCTGTACGGTCTTTTTCCCTTCAAGAAGAGAAGCATTAAATTCACAATTGAATTTGCTTATGTTGGTATCTCCGGTAATATTCAGGCTGCTTTCAGGAAGGATCCTGATGTTTTGTTGCTCGAAAACCTGTTGTGAAAAGCTGGCTGAGGTAGCGAAAATAAAAACGAGAAATAGAAACTGCCTTTTCATAGCTGTAGAATTCAGAAGTCATTTTATAAATAATGCTGATGACGAAGATGATTTTTTGCTTATTATGAACATATAGGCGGGGAGAGATTGAAAAAGTGGGGGAAACTATTTGTTCCCCCACCTGGCTAATTCAAATTGTAATCTTAGAAGCTGATTACTGCTTCAAACACAACTCCATTAAATTTTCCTTCGTTGTGAATGTCGCTCACAGGATAGTCATTATACTCCTGGTTAACATATTCAAGTTTTGCAAGGATGTTTTTGGTCATAAACCAGCCGGCACCAAGATTATAACGGCTAATGTTAACATCCTGTCCTTCTGCCAATTCTCCATCTACATAGTTATAACGGCCGCTTACATAAAGGTTTTCAGTATTTCCAAAGCGGTAGATAAGTTCTCCGGCATATTGGTTCCAGTTTCTTTCCTCAGTTTCGTTGGCATTTTTACCTGAAATGGTTTCAAATATTCCAAAGAACTCCAGGCCGCCGTATTTAATGAAGGGATTAATCATAATGGAGGTCATTTCATTTTTAATTCCGGGGTTAACCCTTCCTGCTCTAAAACCGTCACCTACAGCAACTACTTCTCCCAAATCGTTTACATAAGAACCCTGGAAGAGGTTGTAGTAACGTGAGCCTGCGCGGTCACCGGTGTATAAGTATGCGCTACCGGTTTGGTTGGTATGGTAAACAGAACCTGTTAAACGGAACCTGAGGTCTTCAGATAAATAATTATCGTAACCTACTTTTGCAAGTAAAGAAGGGCTGGTAATTTCAGGATTGGTTACCGCCTGGTTTAATTTACCGTTGGTAGCTCCTACCATTCCCAGCCATCCATTTTTGAAGTAGTAAACTTCGGCACCAACTTCAGTTGTAAATGCATCCAGCAAATAGTTTCCAACAAACGGGTTGTAAAGTGCCATTGCGTTGTCTGTTCTTCTGAAGTGGGCATCCCCGTAGTTATTTTCCATATGCCCAATCTTGATTCTCACGTTGTCCATAACTTCACTTAAAAAGCCTTTCTGAATAAAGTCCAGTTTGTCTATTTGTAAGTAACCACCTTTTACATAAGTTTCGTTGTGGTGTTGGGAAGAAAGATATGTTCGAAGGTGTAACCTCACTCCATCATACAACATCACATCAAAATCGAGGTTTGCGGTGGCAAGGTTAAAGTTATCTCCAATTTCCTGTAGCACGGGGGTTGCGGCGTTTCCTGAATTCTCATGGTCTATGGCCTGGAATTGCAAGGCAAAAGCGCCTCCAACTCTTACATTAATACCATTAAAATCTGTGATGGTATCTTTATTTGGTTCAAAATCGTTGATGCCACTTTGATCAGGATTTCTGAAATTAGGGAAGTCGCGATTCCATAAAGAATTCTCCTGGGCCTGCATTTGTATTCCGAAGAAAGCAATTAGGGCAATGCTTAAGTATTTGAAAGAATTTTTCATCTTGATTAATTTTTAAGGTTGAAATTGTTATTTGGAAAAAGTTATTTGAAAGTTGATTTTCACCTCGTCACCGGTAGTTATTGTACCAAACATTGCGGTGGGTGCGTCTATTTTATATTGGGACATTTTAATGCTTTCATTTCCAGAAAGCACAATTTTACTGTCATTTGCCTGGGCGTTAAAAGTTATGTTCACCGGGTTTTTCGTTCCTGCTATAGTTAAATAACCGCTGGTGGTAATAATGCATTTTGTGCTGGAAGTACAATCAATGTTATTTACTTTAGTAAGACTGTATGTGATTTTTTTGTGCTTATCGGTATCAAGAGCTTTGTAAGTATTTTTATCCATAGCTCCTTTTCCGCTTTTTAAACTTTCCGCTACAACAGCGAATTCAAGAGAATTGATCTTTGTGAGCTGGCCATCTTTAAATTCTGCAGAAAGCGTTCCCTGAAAATCTTCTGCTTCTATCTCCCAGTCGTGGATATTAGAAGTTCCTTCTATTTTCATGTTGGATCCTGCTTTTTTTACACTGAAGGTTTGCGCAAAAGATGACTGTACAGAAATGATCATTATTAGGAAGCTTCCTATTAACAGTCCGAAATTTTTAAAGGTATTCATGATTTGTTGTTTTTAATTTGATACAAAGTTGCGGTAGAAATGGCAGGGAAATAATGATGAAAATCAGGTATTGGATTATTTTCCATGTGCTGAAGTATCCGAAAACGTTATAGTTAAGCTGCCTCCTAATCCCATACCCAATGGCTTATAAATATTTATTAACCCATCTCTTAGGAGTGAAGAATTTTAATAATACCTGACCACGGTCATATTTTTGTAAGTCTCAATTCCTCAGTTTTGTAGCCCTAATTTGTAAGAAATAATGACGAATTGCTTTCATTGCGGAGATGACTGTCTGGACGGTATAATAGAATATAAGGAGAAGTCATTTTGCTGTTCAGGCTGCAAGACCGTTTTTGAAATTTTTGAAAACAACGACCTTTCCTATTATTACGAACTCCAAAGTAATCCCGGAATTTCACCAAAGATCAGTGAAAGCAAATATGATTTTCTGGATAATGAAGAAATAGCGGAAAAGCTACTGGAGTTTAACGAGGAGAATCTAAAGGTGGTTTCATTTTTTATCCCGTCCATTCACTGCAGTTCCTGTATCTGGATACTGGAAAACCTGGATAAACTGAAAAAGGGGATTAGAAGTTCACAGGTAGATTTTCCAAAAAAGAAGGTGCGCATCAGCTTCTCCGCAACAAATTTATCTTTAAAAGATCTGGTGGTTTTGCTCGCCAGGATTGGCTATGAACCTTATATTTCCCTGGAAAATTACGATGATAAAAAAGCAAAAGTAGATAGAAACCTTATATATAAGCTCGGCGTTGCAGGCTTCGCTTTTGGGAATATCATGTTTTTATCCTTTCCTGAATATTTTGAAGTAAATGAATTCTGGCTGGACCAGTTCAAATATTTTTTCCGCTGGCTCATGTTCAGCTTTTCGTTGCCGGTGGTATTTTATTCCGCGAGTGATTATTTTATTTCTGCATTTAAAGGATTACGATCTAAAATTCTCAATATAGATGTACCTATTGCACTTGGGATTATTGTACTGTTTTTAAGAAGTACTGCGGAAATTACTCTGAATACAGGAACAGGATTTTTTGACAGCCTTAGCGGACTCATTTTTTTCCTACTATTAGGAAAGTTTTTTCAGCAGAAAACCTACGCGTTTCTTTCTTTCGAAAGAGATTATAAATCATATTTCCCCATTGCCGTCACTAAAATAAAAACTGAAAACGGGATCACTTCCGAAGAACAGGTCCAGGTTTATAAAATCAAAAAAGGAGATAGAGTCATCCTTAGAAATGAAGAACTCATCCCTATGGACGCCATTCTTATTAAAGGAGAGGCACGCATCGATTACAGTTTTGTAACTGGTGAAGCCGAAGCCGTTAGGAAGACAAGTGGCGAAAAACTCTATGCGGGCGGTAGGCAGCAGGGCGGTATCATTGAAGTAGAGGCTTTAAAAGAAGTTCAGCAAAGCTATTTAACCGAATTATGGAGCGATGAAGTCTTTCAAAAAGACAAAGCCGCCCTTTTTAAAACGCTGACCAATCAAATAAGCAAACGTTTTACTTTGGGCGTTATAAGTGTGGCTGTGATAGCTGCCGTTTTCTGGATGTTCTATGAATCATCCGTGGCCTGGAATGTCTTTACGGCGGTTCTTATCATCGCCTGTCCCTGCGCGATTGCCCTTGCGGCTCCCTTTACATTAGGAAACCTGCTAAGAATCTTCGGAAAGAATAAATTGTACCTAAAGGAGGCTTCTATAATTGAACAAATGGCGAAGATCGATACGGTGGTTTTTGACAAAACCGGTACGATTACTACCAATAATCAACACACTATTTGCTATAACGGGCTAGAACTTACTGATGAAGAAAGGCAAATGCTTGGCGGAAGTCTCATGGCATCCAATCATCCGTTAAGCAGGGCACTTTATAATATTCTGGATAAAAATGATATCAAAATTCCTGAAGTCTTTCAGGAGCATGCAGGTAAAGGAATTGAAAGTTCACATCAAGGCAATTTCTTGAAAATTGGTTCGGCCAATTTCGTAGGTAAAGAAAATGTGGTACAGACCATAGAAAAAACTTCCGTTCATATAAGTGCGAACGAGCAATATAAAGGTTGCTTTACTTTTCATAATTCCTATCGGGACAAAATTGAAAAGGTTTTTTCAGAATTATCACAAAACAAAGAATTGATCATCCTTTCCGGGGATAATGAAGGGGAAAAGGACAAATTGAAACAGCTGTTACCACAAGACACGGCAATGTATTTTAATCAAAAGCCGAAAGATAAACTCGAATTTATCAGAAAGCTTCAGGAAAAAGGAAAAAAAGTGATGATGGTTGGCGATGGGTTGAATGATGCAGGTGCACTTGCCCAGAGCGATGTTGGGATAGTAATTTCAGAAAATACCAATGTGTTTTCTCCGGCCTGCGACGGAATTCTGGATGCTTCGGTATTTTCAAAGATTGGGGCCTTCTTCAGGATTTCGGCAAAAGGAGTATCAATTATTCGATGGAGTTTTTTCTTTTCATTGTTCTACAATCTTATAGGTCTTGGTTTCGCGGTTACTGGAAATCTTATGCCGGTCGTGGCGGCAATTCTGATGCCCCTAAGCTCAATAAGCATTGTTCTTTTTACTAGTTTTTGCACCTATATGTTGGGAAGACGTTTGAAGAACTAAACAAGAAGCAACTAAAAACCTAAAACCTGATCACCGTCATTTTTTAGACTTTACTCCAATTATACTTTTACATCCAGATTCAAAAAACTATGAACATTATATACATGTTACTGGGGATAAGTGTGGTGGTAGCCATTATTTTTTTTGTCGCGTTTATTCTTTCGGTTAAAAATGGACAATATGACGATGTTTAT
>NZ_JAVRHK010000021.1:0-49044 GCF_031846585.1 Autumnicola musiva | reverse complement strand
TGTAGCTTATTTATTCTCTGCGAAACTGCTTGGCTTTAATGATGGCTGTTGCAGTTGATGTTTATGCACAGAAAGAACATTTACCTTTTCAGGAATTATTGCAAATTATCAATAACTGCAAAAAAAAGAGGCTGCCTCTTAAGACAGCCTCTTTCAATTATTTAGAAATTCAATTAATCTTCATCTTCTAGAAAAAGTGCTGACACACCTGAAAGCATATTGTCCATAGAAGGACTCATATTACCGCTCTCAGAAGACACATTGGAAAATTCAAGCACTCTCCCGCCACCATTGGCTAATTCTGCAACATAAATCATGTCACTGTCTTCATCATATACAACATTAACAGGATTCCCCAGATGAGTATTGGATCCTGATGTTCTCATTTGTTCACTTATTGCCAACATACCGCCATCTTCAGTATCATTAAATTTCGAATCGAAATTTGGGATTACATGAAGGGCACCATCAGAATCATCACTGGCATCACCAATATCAGTAAGTACCATTGTATTATCATCATAGTCTAAACCATGAGTACGCACAATACCTTCTATAGCAATCATTTTTGAAGCCTCAACATTTGCATCTGTAGTATTTGATGTCGTAAAATTGTCAAATCTTGCAAGCATATTAGTAGTATCTACAATTGCGTATAGATGACCCCCAATAAACTCAATTCCCCAAACTTTAAAATTAACAGTTACTGTATTTCTTAAAGTAAAACCGGAATCTGTTTTAGTATAGATATAAAACCTACCATCAGCAGTGTTGTCATCACCATCAACGTCGGCATTATCAGAAATTACATAAACATCATCATTAACGGCAATGTCACGCGGACTTTGTAGGTCCATTGTGCCTGAAAAATCAGCATCGGCAGAAGAAGACATTTCATCCCACATTTCAATTCCGCTATAATATTGAACCTGTGCAGGATCCCGGGATACAATAGTTAATGCATCCTCCTCCTCATCATAGTAAGCACCTTCGGCGTCATTTGAGGAACTGCTAACGCTAATGCTTTCCCCGGTACTTAAGTTGTACTGAACAATCTCCCCGGAATGTGTGGTTGCGAATAACCAGCTTGCATCTTCAACCATATCATCATCTGTTCCTGTGACGTCATCATCGTCACTACAGGATGTAAATAAAGTAGCAGTGGAAATTAGTAATAGTAAATAAATTGATCTCATTTTCTTCATAATTCTCTTAATTTGTTTGTTCGTAAGTTTTAAATATACGTTTAACTCGTTGCTCCAGTTTCGTGTTATAAAATATTTAGTATTGCTGAAAAACCTCAGGCTTTGAAGGACAGGGCCTTAATTAAATCATCTTAACAAAACTTTAGTGGGGTAATAGTTGATGAATCTCCTGATATGGGTGTTGTACACTATATTTTTTGGGGGTAGCTAGATGAATTCAGATTTTTAATGAAGGTGATGGGATATTTTAAAGATGGTTTATTCCTGTTGAACACAATAAAGCTAAACCACAAAAGCCAAAATCCTGAAATTTTTATATTTAAAAGGAATAAAATCGGAATACTTATGAAATTGATTGATATTTTCAGGTCTTCTTACCAGTTTGAAATTTCGAATATTAAAAATCTGTTCAAAGCAGAAAATATATATTACCAGGTTCGCGGAGAGGCAATGGATAGTGCTGCCGGAATTGGTGGTATGGGTAATGATGGTATGAGGATAGCGGTTGAGGAAGGAGACTATTCCCGTGCCAGGGAAATACTTGAAAACGCGGGATTTGCAGGTGAAAATATTTCTGAAACTCAAAATCCCGATCGAAAATCGCAGTTCAATAAATGGTTGATTGGAATAATTGCCATTCTCATCACACTTGCACTTTTATCTTTATTCGCGGGATGATAACTAAAAGCATAAAAAATCCCGTTCAGATCCATTCTGAACAGGATTTTTGATTTGAATAAAATTTCTATGTCTAGTACCTGTAATATTCCGGCTTAAAAGGCCCTTTTACTTCAACTCCAATATATTCAGCCTGCTCCTGGGAGAGATCGGTTAATTCTACCCCGATTTTTTCAAGGTGAAGTGCGGCAACTTTTTCATCTAAATGCTTCGGAAGCATATAAACTTTATTTTCATATTTATTAGTATGATTCCAAAGTTCAATTTGTGCCAGGGTTTGATTTGTGAATGAATTACTCATCACGAAGCTTGGATGTCCTGTAGCGCAGCCAAGGTTTACCAGTCTTCCTTCAGCAAGGAGAATAATATCCTTCCCGTCTATGGTATACTTATCTACCTGTGGTTTAATTTCATTTTTGGTGTCACCATAGTTATTATTTAACCAGGCCACAGCAATCTCATTATCAAAATGGCCAATATTGCACACAATGGTCTTGTCCTTCATCGCTTTGAAATGCTCTCCCCTAACGATATCCTTGTTACCGGTAGTGGTAATCACAATATCAGCTTTTGGCAGCACCGTTTCCAGTTTTTTGACTTCAAAACCATCCATAGCAGCTTGTAAAGCACATATAGGATCAATCTCTGTAACTGTTACAATAGCTCCGTTTCCTCTAAATGAAGCGGCGGTACCTTTACCAACATCTCCGTAACCGCAAACTACAACACGTTTTCCTGCAAGCATAACATCTGTTGCACGTCGAATGGCATCAACTGCACTTTCACGACAACCGTATTTATTGTCAAATTTTGATTTGGTAACTGAATCGTTCACGTTAATGGCCGGCATGGCCAGTGTGCCTTTTTTCATACGCTCGTATAAACGGTGAACCCCAGTAGTGGTTTCTTCTGAAAGTCCGCGGATTCCTTCAGTCAGTTCCGGATATTTGTCAAAAACCATATTCGTCAAATCCCCGCCGTCATCAAGAATCATGTTAAGGGGCTTGCGCTCTTCACCAAAGAAAAGCGTTTGCTCTATACACCAGTTAAATTCTTCTTCAGTCATCCCCTTCCAGGCATAAACCGGGATTCCTGCTTCAGCAATTGCAGCAGCAGCCTGATCCTGTGTAGAGAAAATATTGCAGGAGCTCCAGGTAACTTCAGCACCAAGAGAAATAAGAGTCTCAATAAGCACAGCGGTTTGAATGGTCATATGAAGGCATCCGGCAATTCTTGCACCCTTTAAAGGTTGCTCGTTCTTAAACTCTTCTCTCAAAGACATTAAGCCCGGCATTTCGGCTTCAGCCAGTTCAATTTCTTTTCTTCCCCATGCAGCAAGGGAAATATCTTTTACTTTATAAGGCGTATAAGCCACCGTTTTAGTAGACATATTATTATATTTGATTATAGTAACAATTAGTTTGCAAAAGTAATTAATATCTAACAAAACTGCATGTCACTTTACAAAACAATAACAGTTGATGAGCATACTAAAGTCCTCATTTGGAAGATTGAAGAGTCGCTGGAATGGCTGAGTAGAGATGTTAAGTTAACTGAACATTGCCGTAAACGTGTGGAAGGGATGAAGTCTGAAATTCATAGGCGCGGATTTATGAGTATCAGGCATTTGATGGCCGAAATGGGGTACACAGATCAGGATTTATATTATGACGAATTTGGAAAACCTCATCTTAAGGACAATAAATATATTTCTATCACACATTCCTTCAATTTTACCGGAATTGTTGTAAGTGACAAAGAAGTGGGGATAGACATTGAAAAGCAGCGGGATAAAATCCTTAAAATTGCAAATAAATTCACTCCATTAAAGGAATATCATATGCTGGCCAATGAAGATGCCCTTATAAGGAAGCTAACTATTGTTTGGGGTGCCAAGGAATCTATTTATAAGTTGCAGGCAGAGCCGGGGCTGGGTTTTCTTCAGCACATAAATATTTCCGATTTTGATTTTGATGATAGTTCCACTACAGGAAAGATATTTTTTAAAGGTAATACAGGTGTTTTTGATATTTATTTTCTTGAATTCGAGGGTTTTACCTGTGTGTATGCTTTACGCGCACAGAATTATGAGGGATCAAATATTTCGGCATGAGTTATATTTATTCTGAAATTCTTAAAGCCGCTCTAAATGATAAAAAGCAGCTATCCATATTAATTGATCCTGAAAAAACTGATGCTGAAAATGTGCAAAGCCTTTTAAAAAACCTGCCCCGCGAAACTGGTTTTCTGTTTGTAGGCGGAAGTACGGTGGCGCCTGAAAAAACTGAAAATATAGTAACAACAATAAAGAAATTTTCAAATTTACCGGTTATACTTTTTCCGGGTGACCATACTCAAATTACTGAAGAAGCAGATGCAATTTTGTTTTTAAGCCTGCTCTCAGGTCAAAATCCGGAATACTTAATAGGACAACATGTAAAATCGGTTTCCCGTTTAAGACAATCAAAGCTTGAAATTATTCCTACAGGCTATATTCTGGTAGATGGCGGGAAAGAATCTGCGGTACAGCGGGTGAGCAATACGCTCCCCCTTCCGCAGGAAAAAGTACAGCTAATTGTAGATACGGCACTGGCAGGTCAGTTTTCAGGAAAAAAACTAATCTATTTGGAAGCGGGGAGCGGTGCAAAGTTTCCTGTTTCTGGAGAGGTTATTTCAGTTGTTAAAAAAGCAATTGATATTCCACTGGTTGTTGGCGGAGGAATCCGCAGCACACGGCAACTGGAGAAGGCTTATGGTGCGGGAGCCGATATGGTTGTGATTGGAACTGCCTTTGAAAATAAAAATTTTTCAGATAAAATTTCTAAACTTTCTGTGGAATCATCCGGAATCTAAAAATTAACGTAAAACTTTTTCTAATCTATCTGAACCATCCAATATGCAACCGATTTTCGATTTTTTCTTTGATCAGTACTATGGTACGCCTACCTATCTTATAGTACTTGAATTAATAGGAGTTTTTTTCGGCTTCCTAAGCGTTATTTACTCTAAAAACGACAACATTCTGGTTTATCCTACAGGAATTATAAGTACTGCCATTTTTGTTTATATCCTTGCCATTTATGGTTTGCTGGGGGATATGATGATTAACGCCTATTATTTTTCCATGAGTATTTACGGTTGGTACATCTGGACTAGAAAAGTAGATCCTGAACATTTTACCCCCATTACCAATACCACCTCTAAAGAGAACTGGCAGTCGGTTTATATATTTATAGCTACAATGGTTTTTGTTTTCGCCATTTATGAATATTTTGAAAAATGGAACAACTGGACCGCCTATGTAGATACAGTTACCACGGCAATCTTCTTTGTGGGGATGTGGCAAATGGCTAAAAAGAAAATTGAAAACTGGATTTTCTGGATTGTAGGTGATATTATATCGGTACCCTTATATTTTTATAAGGGCCTTACTTTCACGGCCATTCAATATTTTATATTTACAATAATCGCCATTTACGGCTACAAAGCATGGAAGAGAAACTTGCGCAACGACCTTCGTCCTGCATAAAAATTGTATTATTTGGCCCTGAATCTTCAGGGAAAACCACTTTGGCTTCACAATTAGCTGCACATTATAATGCTCCCCTGGTGAAGGAGTATATGCGTGAATACCTTCAGAAAAAATGGGATGAAAAACGGGAGATTTGTCAACTTGAAGACTTAATCCCTGTTGCTGAAGGACAGATGAAGCTGGAAAATGATCTTGCTGGAAGAGCGGGTAACTTGATGATTTGTGACACTAATCTTATGGAGCTAAAGGTTTATTCTGAAGCATATTATGAAGGTTACTGTGACCGGAAACTTCTTAAACATGCGTTAAACAACCACTATTCTTCCTATTTTTTAACGTATATTGATACTCCCTGGAAACCCGATGATCTTCGGGACAAACCCGATGATCGCATTGGAATGTTTAACAGGTTTAGAGCTGCTCTTGAAGAGCATAACAAGCCTTATGTTATTTTAAAAGGTAACAAAGAGGAGCGTTTCAAAAGGGCTGTCTCAATAATTGATAATAAATTAAAAATACAAAATAGTGAAACTTAGTGAAAAGGACCTTTCTCAAATAAAGGAAAAAGGTATTAGTGAACAGGAGGTTGAAAATCAAATAAGCATTTTCAAAAGAGGTAATATTAAAGTAGATATTATCGAAGCAGCAACTATAGGAAAAGGGATTTTTTCCTTTTCTGTAGAGGAAAAACAGGATCTTATTTCTTTTTATAATTCTAAAAAGGAGAATCTTGAAATTACCAAATTTGTGCCTGCTTCAGGGGCGGCTACCAGAATGTTTAAAGCCCTGCATAATTTTGTAGCAGAATTTGACCCTTCAAAAGAAAGCTTAAGAACATATCTTGATAAAAAAGAAAACCACAGTTTGCAGCGCTTTTTTGAGAAAATGGAAAAACTTCCATTCTATAATTTAGCTTTGGATTACGCTCATAAAAATACAGGGAATTTTGACGATCTTTCTCATGACGAACAGCGGCTGGAAATTGTTAAAAGCATTTTATTTGAAGATGGGCTTAATTTGAGCAATTATCCCAAGGGCCTTGTTCCTTTTCATGATTATAAAGACGGTTTTCGTACAGCCTTTGAAGAGCATCTTATAGAAGCAGCCCGGTATATAGCTGTGAATGGAATGGCAAAACTTCATTTTACCATTTCTGAAGAGCATGAAGATAAATTTAAAGCTGAATTTGAAAAAATAAAAGACAGAGCGGAAGAAAAGACCGGAGTAAAATTTGATATTTCTTTTTCCTTTCAGGATCCAAAAACCGATACAATTGCGGTAGACGATAATAATGAACCTTTTCGTACTGCGGAAGGAAAAATGTTTTTTCGTCCCGGTGGACATGGTGCACTAATTGAGAATCTTAACAATCAAAAAGCCGATTTGGCATTTCTGAAGAATATCGATAATGTCGTTACTGAGAAAAATATCCCTGAAGTGGTAGAGTACAAGAAAATGCTGGCTGGGAAACTGTTGAAACTACAGGAACAGTGTTTTGACGCTATGAAAAAACTTGAATCCGGGAATACTTCAGAAGAAGGAATACAGCAGATTTCAAAATTTGTAAAAGAAGAGCTTTTTCAGAGCGATGAAAACTTTAAAAATTTATCTTCCGAAGAAAAAATCCAGTACCTTAAGGATAAAATTAACAGGCCAATTAGAGTAGGCGGAATGGTGAAAAATGAAGGAGAGCCCGGAGGTGGGCCTTTTCTGGTGCGAAACGAAAATGGGGAAATTTCACTGCAGATAATTGAAGGTGCGCAAATAGACCAGGATAACCCGCAGCAGGTAAAAACAGCACAGGAAGCAACTCATTTTAATCCTGTGGATTTAGTTTGCGGACTTAAAAATTACAAAGGACAGAAGTTTGACCTTAATAATTATGTAGATCCTAAAACCAGTTTTATTGCAGATAAAACCAAAGATGGAAAAGCTTTAAAAGCCTTGGAGCGGCCCGGTCTTTGGAATGGTGCAATGGCTAAATGGAATACTGTTTTTGTGGAAGTTCCTGTTTCTACTTTTAATCCTGTAAAAACAGTAGCCGATCTTTTGAAGAAATCCCATCAGCCGAATTAAGTTTTGGACGAAGAGCAGATTTTAAGAGAGCTTAGATTTAAGGCAGTACGTAGTTCGGGGGCCGGCGGGCAGCATGTAAATAAGACATCTTCCAAGGTGGAGTTGCATTTTGATGTAAAAAATTCCGCTGGGATTAAGGATGAGGTGAAAACTCGCGTTATTAAAAAATTACAGTCAAGGCTCACTAAGGAAAATATTCTCATTTTAGGTAGCGAAGAATCGCGGAGCCAACATAGAAATAAAGAGTTGGTGGTCCAAAGGTTTTTTAAAATCTTAAAGATTGCTTCTGTAAAGCCTAAATTAAGGAAGAAGACTAAACCTACTAAAGCATCAAAAATTAAACGCCTCAAAAAGAAAAAAATAAATGCTGAGAGAAAAGCAAACCGTAAAGATCCTCTGAGATAGAAAACTGTAGATTTTTTCCACATCTATATGTGGTAGTAAACAACTTTTCTACAGCTAGTTTTTGTTCAAAAGAAAATTGGTACGCGTTAAAGCTTAATTAAAGAAGATTTAGATGATATTGAAGGTCTTTTTTATAGTTGGTATGGTTTTCTCTGTGTTTCTATTAGGTTAGATAGATAGATTAACTTATTTAATTACAACAACAATTGTTGAATTATTTAGATTTTCGGATTAAAAGAGGCTTGGGAAAGCCTCTTTTTTTTATTAAAATAGGATAAATACCCCCGAAGCTGGCCTCGTTTGTAAATGTTTAAAGTTAAAAACGTGTTCCTTCTCAATACTCCGTGTATTGCTCGAGAAAATTGTAGAACAGAATCCACATAATTTTTTCTTAAATCTCATAAATTCTACATAAAATGATAAATTAAAATTTCCTGAATTTTTTTAAATAACTGAATTTTAGAATGTTACTTTTGGTTTGATTATTTTGGTACAGTTATTAGAGTATTAATTATGAACAATTAATTTGAATGTTATGAAAAAACTAGGATTATCATTAATTGCAGCCGGTGCATTTTTTGTATCAACCAATGTTGCCCAGGCACAGGAAACAGAAACTCAGGGAGAAGAAGAAGTAATAGTAGAGCAAGAAACTCAGCAAGACGGATTTGAAAGCTTAGAGATTATGGCTTTGCCACAAGCAGTGAAAGTAGCTGTAATAAAAAGTTATGAAGGAGCTACAACCGAAAGCGCCTGGGTGAAAACCGGAGAAAACGGTGAGAAGATCTATAAACTAGATATTAATGTAGACGGGCAGACTCAAACTGTTAAAGCAGATGCTGAGGGAAACTGGATTGAGGACGAAAATTAATAAGCTATAGCTGATTTAATAAGAGAAGCCGACTCTTACAGCAACGGAGGCTTAAACAGGTAGGAATGAAAGCTGGGAAATGTTCCGTTCAGAGAAATCTGAAAACCATTCTAACAATAACTAACCCGGAAATTTTCTGCAAGTGGATACGAAAACTGAATTTATAGGCTCCGTTAAAATGGAAGTTAAACAATTATAAGTTATAATATAATTTACAATTGTAGGAAAAGAGGTCAATTTAGGCCTCTTTTTTTTATATTCAATTTGAAATTTTAAATGACTCAAAGATTATTAACTTTGCAGGTACATTAAAAAAATTATGACAAAAATTCTCCTGGTAGAAGATGATGTGGCTTTTGGAACCATGCTAAAAACTTTCCTGGTTAAAAGAAACTATAACGTAGAGCTGGTCTTTTCTGCTTCAGAGGCTCTTAAAAAAATTTCGTCACTTAAATTTGATATGGTAATTACCGATGTTCGCCTGCCTGACCAAAGTGGCTTAGACATCTTGAAAGAAGCAAAATCTGTTAACTTTTCTACGCAGGTGATAGTAATGACAAGTTATGCTGAAATAAGTATGGCAGTTAAGGCTATGAAGTTTGGTGCCTTTGATTATGTATCCAAACCTTTCCGGCCGGAATCAATTTTACAGACCATAGAAAATGCTTTAAGTACCAGTGCAGTTCAACAGGAAGAAGCACTAGAGGATCACGTAGAGCAGCCAAAAAGTGAAAAACCCGCTGCGGTTTCAGATAGCAGTTTTATCAAAGGTGTAAGTGAGGCTTCCCGAAAACTAAACGATTATATAGAGTTGGTGGCCCCCACCAATATGTCTGTGCTCATAATGGGCGAAAGCGGAACAGGAAAAGAGCAGGTGGCAAAAAGTATTCACAGTCAAAGTAAAAGAAGGGGAGCTCCGTTTATTGCGGTAGATTGCGGGGCAATTCCAAAGGAAATTGCCTCAAGTGAATTTTTTGGTCATATTAAGGGCTCATTTACCGGTGCTATAAATGATAAAACCGGCCATTTCCAGGCTGCCAACGGTGGAACCTTATTCTTAGACGAAATTGGCAACCTAAGCTATGAATTGCAGGTGCAGTTGCTTCGTGCCCTGCAGGAAAGAAGAATAAAGCCAGTAGGAAGTAATAAAGAAATTGAAGTAGATATCAGAGTGGTTACAGCTACCAATGAAGATTTGGCGCAGGCAGTTAAAGAAGGAGATTTTAGAGAAGATCTTTACCACCGCTTAAACGAATTCTCTGTAAAAGTTCCCTCTCTGAAAGAACGTAGTGAAGATTTAATGATTTTTGCAGATCATTTTTTAAATGAAGCAAATGCCGAACTGGAAAAGAGTGTGGTAGGTTTTACTCCTAAAGCTATAGAGGCTTTTAAAAATTACAGCTGGCCGGGAAATTTACGTGAGCTTAAAAATATGGTGAAGAGAGCAGTACTCTTAACCCAGGAAGATTTGATCCCTCTGAAAGTTTTGCCGCATGAAATTTCCACTGCTGAAAAATCTGAAGATAATTACGGACTGTTCAAAAATAAAAATGAAGAACAACTTATTCTGGACGCTTTGGAAAAATCTGGAGGAAACAAAAGTAGGGCCGCACGTTTACTTTCAATAGATCGTAAGACGCTGTACAATAAATTAAAACAGTACGGGATTAAACTGTAACCTCGGCCTCCAGGTTCTTCATTAATTTTTTTAAATCAGAAAGCATTTTCTGGATTTCCTGTTTTGAAACCTCTTTGTGCCTTTCCAGTTTTTCCAGGGTAGGTATTACTTTTTTTGCCTTCATTTGCTTTAACATAGGGAGCATTTTATGGGACACTGTTGCCAGTGTTTCTTCATCTTTATTTTGCAAAGCACCTTCAATAGCAGCAATATTTTCCTGGGAACTTTCTAGGAAGGCTTTCAAAATCACCTTCATGGCTTCATCATCACCACCTGAAAACAAGTAGATATCCTCCAGGTTGTATTCCCGGGATTTATTCTTTTGTTTTTGCTTTTTATTCTTCTTTTGCTGAATATCTACTTTAAAAATCTCTGCAATAGTTTGGATTAACTCTGCAGGTCGATAGGGTTTAAGTAGATTTCTGTTGAAGCCGGCTTCTTTATAGGTTTCCGAAGAGACTTCTCTCCTGCCTGAAAGAGCAATTACCGGTATTTGCTGTAATTCAGGAGTTGTGCGGATGGTTTTTACAAGCTGAAATCCGTCTGTTACAGGCATTTGAATATCGGTTAGCACGAGGTCAAATTTATCAGATTTCAATTTTTCGAGGGCTTCTTTTCCATTTTTACTTGTTATGCAGTTAAAGCCTATGGATTTTACCAGTTCGCAGGTAAGGGCTAATTGGGAATTCTCATCATCAACTACTAAGGCTTTTTTTCCGCTTAAATCTACCTGTTCTGCTTTTACTTCGGGCAGTGCTTCTTTTTCCTGTGTGGAAGGCCGGATGTTGCTTACTGGAATAATGACTGTGAACTCGCTTCCTTCTCCCGGCTTACTTTTCAGTTTTATCTCACCTTTTAAGAGATGTGCCAGGCTTTTGGTAATGGTAAGACCAAGGCCTGTTCCGCCATATTGTTTTTCAATATTGCTGTTCTCCTGGGAGAACTCCTCGAATATTTCTTCCTGCTTTTCATCAGAAATACCAATTCCCGTATCTTTTACTATGATGATGAGATCATTTCCTTTGCTTTTTTTTCTGATTTTGGCAGTAACACTAATCTCTCCTATCTCCGTAAACTTGTAGGCATTGGTAACCAAATTTGCAATAATTTGCTTAATACGAAAGGGGTCACTTAAAAATTCTGAATCGGTTTCTTCAGACGTATTTACAATAACTTTAATTTTTTCGTTTTCTTCAGCGGGAATATTGTTGTATACAGTGTCTTCTATAAGCTTCTTCGGGTTAAATGGTAATTTTTCCACCAGCATTTTTCCTGCCTCCAATTTTGATAGATCCAGCAAATCGTTCACCAGGTGAAGAATAAAATCTGAAGATCTCTTTATCTGGTCCAGGTAATGATTTTGTTTATTATTAAGCCCCGTCTTATTCATTAAATCTGAGTACCCGATAACTGTAGTGAGTGGTGATCGCAAATCATGCGTAATAGCAGCCATAAACTGTTCTCTTCTCTTGAGCAAAGATTCCGCAAAGGTTTTGGCTTCTTCCAGTTGCACGCGGTAACGCTGACTTCTGGAGATATCCTGCAGAATAAGTATTAAAAATATCAGAATTATGAGCACGCTTATAATTCCGGCTATTATTATAATTTCAGAAGTGCTTTCCAGCATTTGCTGTGAATCCTGGGCTCGGGTAATTGCCGCCTCCCGCTCTTCCTGTTCAATTTTGGCAAGAAAGCGCCTTAGCTGCTGGTTCAAAATCATATCGTTATCAAGAAGCTCGTTTTCCTTTTGAATTACTGTATTTTGAAATTGCCTGTTAGCATATTCCAGCTCGCTTAATACTTTTTTTACCGAGTTAACTAGGGAATCTGCTGTTTTGTTGGTAAGTGTTTCAGCATTATCCTTCCGGGCATACTCCAGCCAGTCAATAAGCACTTCCCTTTGATAGGATTTCAGGTTTTGAAAACGACCTTCGTAATTATCCTGGGCAAATGTTTCATCAACTCTTCTCAACTCACGCAGTACCTGGGAATAATAATTGGTGTTACGGTCCTTTTTTCTCAGTTCCAGCAGTTCCCAAAGGTTTTCGGTTTTCTGAGTGAGCAGTTTAGAAATGCTGTCCAGTTCGCTTTGCATAAAGCTGTCAGAATATGTTCTTTTCAGCAAATGCATATCTGCCCTAATACTATCTATTTGATTTCTATACAGTATACTGTCTGCCTGAGCTCCCTTTTGAATAAGCCTTCGGCTTATATTTTCAGTTTCATAGAGGTCGGTGGTAATCTCACTAACTATAAATAGTTGCTCATTATTGGTACTGTTAGATTGGTTGAGGCTGGTAAAAGCAATTACTTCTGAATAAACATACCAAATAGCAATACCCACCAGCATGGCAAGGACCATGTATCCGGCAATTATCTTAAAGGTTATGGAACGTTTTGTGTTTTGCATCAATTCGGGTTATCTAATTTACCTGTGTTTTTGCCTGTGCGTATCTCTATTGTCCTTTTCTTTGGGTACAAAAGGAACATGCAAAGGTCGGAAACAATTCTTATGGTTCCGGATGAGGTAAAATTACATCAATAAATCAAACGAAATAAAATATTGAATATTGAAAAAAGCTCTTTACATTTGCGGCACATCTCAAAGGGGTGCCTTTAAAAGAGGCTGAGATCATACCCAATGAACCTGGGCGGGTAATGCTGCCAAGGGAAAACGCGAAAGCGTAGCGTATGTTATACTCCTGAAAGTGCCAAAATTGAACGGCTGTTTCAGGATTTTTTATTTTAATTAATTAACCAAGGAATAATTGCCCCTTTTATTCGTAAAAAAATTTGTTACGAATGAAAAACGTTTTATTTTTCCTGGGTCTGCTTTTCTTATCATCGCAGGCTTTTTCACAAAATTACACCCTCAGTGGTAAGGTAACCGATAGACAAACTCCTTTACAGGGATTATCTGTTTTTGCAGTTGGTACCGGCACCGGAACACAAACCGATGAAAATGGCGATTATTCCCTTCAGCTTAAAGAAGGGAGATACACCATTTTATATTCTTTTGGAAATCGCAAAAGAATCCAGGTGAATCTTACTGAAGATAAAGTGCTGGATGTAGACATGAGTACAGCAGAAGAGGTGCTTGATGAGGTCTTCCTGTCTTCGGTAAGGGTTTCTTCTGATGAACCTATTACTTACAGTAATCTTTCTAATGAAGAAATTGAAGATCGTAATTTAGGACAGGATATTCCTGTGCTGATGAATTATATGCCAAACGTGGTCTCTACCAGTGATGCCGGTGCCGGAGTGGGTTATACGGGTATAAGGGTTCGTGGGAGCGATGCCACCAGGGTAAATGTGACCGTAAACGGGATCCCGCTTAATGATGCTGAAAGCCAGGGAGTGTTCTGGGTAAATATGGGAGATTTTGCCTCTTCAGTTCAAAACCTTCAGTTGCAACGCGGGGTGGGAACTTCAACGAGCGGGGCGGGTGCTTTTGGTGCCAGTTTAAATATACTTACAGATCGCTACCAGGAAGAAGCTTCAGCCCAACTGGCCAACAGTATCGGGTCTTATAATACCTTCAAACATACTTTGGAATTCAGCACCGGTCTTATGGACAATCACTGGGAATTTGCCGGAAGGGCTTCAAAAATAAGAAGTGACGGCTATATAGACAGGGCAGAGAGCGAGCTGAAATCTTATTTCCTACAGGGAACTTATGTAGATGATAACACCCTTGTAAAAGCTATTTCTTTTGGCGGAACTGAAACCACCTACCATGCATGGTATGGTATTGATGGCGAAACATTAAGAGAAAACCGCAGGTATAATCCCGCAGGATTGTATACCGATGATGACGGGAATGAACAGTTTTATGATGAGCAGACCGATAATTACTGGCAGGACCATTACCAGTTACTTTGGAACCAGGATTATAACGAATACTGGTCTTCCAACATCGCTTTACATTATACCAAAGGAAGGGGGTATTACCAGGAATATCAGTCAAATCAGGATTTTATGGATTTCGGGTTGCAGCCTTTTATGGCAGAAGGGGAAGAGGTCAATACTTCAGATCTTGTAAGCCGGGAATGGCTGGATAATGATTTTTACGGAACTGTTTTCAGCTTAAATTATGAAAATGAAAAGGTAGATGCGGTACTGGGAGGCGGCTGGAACAGGTATGAAGGCGACCACTTTGGTGAGGTAATTTATACCCTTTTCGCCAGGAACAATAATCCGGATGAAACATACTACGATAATGTGGCGCTTAAAACCGATTTTAATATCTACGGAAAGGCAACCTTTTCCATTACCGAAGAGTTGGCGGCTTACGGAGATCTTCAGCTAAGGACCATTAATTATGAAACCAACGGAATTCTTGATGATGGCCGTAATTTTAATGTAGATGATTCTTTCGAGTTTTTTAATCCTAAAGCGGGAATAACATATCAGCCAAATGATAAAAGCCAGTTTTACGCTTCTTATGCCCGTGCACACCGTGAACCCACGCGTAGTGATTATGAGAACGGAGATCCGGAAGCTGAAGAGCTGAATGATTTTGAACTGGGCTGGAGGTTTAACAGTCCGGCATTCCAGGTAAATTCCAACCTTTACTATATGGATTATCAAAACCAGCTGGTGTTAACCGGTGGGATTGATGATGTTGGGGCTTTCGTTAGGGAGAATAGCGGAAACAGCTATCGCCTGGGGCTGGAAATAGATGCTACCGTACGAATTACCGAAAACCTTTGGGTAAGGCCAAATGTCTCTTTAAGTCGAAATAAAAACGTGGACTTTGTGTCTACTTTAGACGGAGAGCTGGTTGAATACGGCGAAACTAATATTTCTTTCTCCCCGGAAATTGTTGCAGGTAATATAATAAGTTATATGCCGGTGAACGGGCTGGAACTTAAATGGCTTTCAAAATATGTAGGAGAGCAATATATGAGCAATACCGAAGCTAAAGGCTCTAAACTTGGCGATTATTTTATTAATGATTTTAATGTTCAATATAATTGGAGAAATGCTCCGCTTTTTGAATCAGTAATTCTTACCGGCCTGGTAAACAATATTTTTGGGAAAGAATATGTTTCTAATGGTTATTACGATCCAGCCTATGGTGCCGGCTATTATCCGCAGGCCACCACCAATTATCTGGCGGGATTAACTTTAAAATTCTAAATTATATCCACAGGCCGTCTAAGAAATAAGAATTTACCACCCTGAATCTTTTAAGGAGCAGCCCCGGTAAAATCTATATTCTTAGACGGCTTTTTTATTGATATTAATACAGTTGTCGCTAATTATAAACTTCAATAATATTGCCGCGGCGTTCCACGCGATAAGGTTTCATGGCAAACCGTCCTTCTCCGGCTGTTTGTTCCCCGGTAAGAATATTATATTCATTTCCATCATCACACCGGCATTTTGCGGTAATACCATCCACTACCATTGCTGAACATTCGCCAGGTGGGTGATTGGGATCGCTTAATTCCAAAGCGATGTACTGCGAATTGTTGAGGTTGTAAATTACGATACCTTTGATGCCGTAGTTGTATGTAACATAACTGTTTCCCGGGTACTGCAAGTTATTGTATTCCGGCAGGTTAAGGTTGAGTTGTAACTGGATATTAAGATCTACAAGATTAGGATTGTTTTGGTAATTGTCATCTTCAGAAGAGCAGCTCATCATAAAGAAAACAGTTATTGAAACCAAAATTGCTCTTTTCATAAATTTGTTTTTAATTATCACTGATAAATCATATTCCGGTGAAAATAATATAATTGTACCGAAAGTTTATATTTATTACATTTGTTAAAAGAAATCCCGTCCCAGAATGGGATTTTTTATGTTAAATCATGAAGCTTAGTTTTAGTAATGGCAATAATATTTAGTGTCGTTAATTTCAACTTCATCAAAAAATAACACAATTATATTAATAGTTTAAGATGTAACGGGGGCTTATGTCCTCTATTGTAGATTAAAACAAAAAATTATGAGCAAAGTATCTTATTATACAGCAGAAGGGCTCAAAAAGTTAAGAGATGAACTTAACCAATTAAAGGATGTTGAGCGTCCAAAAGCTTCAGAAGCTATTGCAGAAGCAAGGGACAAAGGAGATTTGAGTGAAAATGCAGAGTATGATGCAGCCAAGGAAGCACAGGGGCTGTTGGAAATGAAAATTTCCAAAATGGAAGAAATAGTGGCAAATGCAAGGGTGATAGATGAATCGCAATTGGATACTTCTAAGGCTCTGGTGCATTCTTTTGTGAAAATTAAAAATCAAACCAGCGGGGCTGAAATGAAATATAAGCTTGTGGCACAAAGCGAAGCCGATTTAAAATCGGGTAGAATTTCTGTAGATTCTCCTATTGGTAAAGGACTGCTAGGGAAAAAAGTAGGTGATACCGCCGAAATTGAAGTTCCAAACGGGACCATGAAATTTGAGATTTTAGAGATATGGCGTGAATAATAATTAGTAATTATAGAATAAGGAAATCCTTTTCAGGTCTTTTAACTAAGAATTCCGAAAAGGATTTTTAATTTTATAGTAACTAATCTAAAAAAGAACAATTATGGCCACTTTATTTACAAAAATCGTGCATGGTGAAGTTCCCTGCTATAAAGTAGCTGAGAACAGTCAGTTTTTGGCTTTTTTGGATATAAGTCCCAATGCCAGAGGCCACACACTTTGCATTCCGAAAAAAGAAGTAGATAAAATTTTTGATCTGGAAGAAGAAATCTACCGGGAATTAATGCTATTTGCCCGTAAAGTAGCCATCGGGCTGGAAAAAGCAGTGTCCTGCGAACGGGTAGGCATGGCTGTTGTTGGCCTGGAAGTTCCGCATGTGCACGTGCACCTTATTCCTCTTAATAGTATGAAAGACATGGATTTTTCGAATAATTATAAAATGTCTGAAGAGGAATTTGCTAAACTCGCAGATGAAATTAGCAGGGAAGTAGTACTGTAATGGATCTTTCAGAATATAAATTAAGTCTTGAGATTAGGATAGACTGGAGTGATCTGGACCTTTACCAGCATGTAAATAACGTCTCTTACATGCGCTACCTGCAGTCTGGCCGGGTTAATTTTTGGGAAGCGACGGGCATTTATAAAAATTATAACACTTCCAGCCGTGGTACAATGCTGGTTTCAACCCATTGCGATTTTAAAAAATCTCTGCATTACCCGGGAAAGGCTGTTGTGAAAACAAAACTGGATTTTATGAAAAATACCAGTTTTGGTCTGAGGCACCTCGTACTGAATAGTGAAAATGAAATATGCGCTGAGGGAAAAGACGTGGTGGTTGGTTATGATTTTGAAAAAAATAAAACCTTCAGGATTCCAGATGAACTCCGGGAAATCCTGCGGAAGTTTTAGATCTTGCGCAGGGAAATTTTAAAGGTTGTGCCTTTGTTGATTTCACTTTGCACTACACGTATTTTACCTTTATGATAATCTTCAATAATCCTTTTTGCTAAAGACAGGCCAAGTCCCCAGCCGCGCTTTTTTGTGGTATGGCCGGGTTCAAAAATTTGTTTGAACTTTCTTTTTTCAATTCCTTTTCCGGTATCCTTTATAAAAATATGAACCCACCTGGTTTCTTCTTTAATTTCAATTTTAAGTTTCCCTTTGCCACGCATGGCATCTATGGAATTTTTCACCAGGTTTTCAATGGTCCAGCTGTATAATTGGTGGTTTAGTTCTGCTTCAATTACTTTAGAAGGGGCTATAATAGAAAATTCTACAAGCCTTGAACTTCTTGATTGAAGATATTCAAAACTATGCCGGGTGGCTTCAACCAGATCTGTTACCTTTAAAACAGGCGTGGAGCCTATTTTAGAAAAGCGTTCAGTTATTGTTTTTAGCCGGTCTATATCCTTTTCCATTTCCAGGATATAATTTTTATTGACATTCTCATCTTTCAGGATTTCAGTCCACCCGATAAGCGAAGATAGAGGAGTCCCTATTTGATGTGCGGTTTCCTTAGCCATTCCGGCCCAGAGCTTATTTTGTTCACTGTTTTTAGTGGTAGTGTAGAAAAAGTAAATAACCCCTATAAACAGGAAAGCAATAAGCAGTAATCCAATAGGATAATATTTCAGCTTATTCAGGGTGGGGGAGTTGCCGTAATAAATGTATTGTTGCTGGTCTTCATCCAGTACTATTTCAATTGGCTCATTTTCAGCTTTAAACTGACGGACAAAATCCTGTACTTTTTCATCGTCATCCAGTAATTCAGGATTAATATTACTACTGTAAGCCACCTTTCCATTCTCGGTAGTATGTATAATTGGAATAGAAGTGTTGCTATTCAGGATTTCCAGGATAAGTTCAAGGTCGGCATCCTCAGGGGCCGGTGTGCGGTTTAGTGCTTCCTGTGCCCTTGCCCAAATATTCATTTTTGAACGTTCGTCTTCTTTAAGATGCTGAAAAAAAATGCTCGTATTCCAGAGAACAAGACTTACTACGGCTAAACAGGAAATTACAATAAACCAGCGGTTAAAGGTACGCCCATCGGTAAAATTCATGAAGAAAAGCAAAGTTTGTTCGTTTTAAAGATAAGCGTTTTTACCCGAATATTATTGTGTGCCTGTGCTTTTCATTCCTTCCCTGTTTCGTTACCTTTGTGAAAAATAAAGAATGAGAAGTGTTATTCCCGGAGAGGTAAGTACGGGTACTTTACATCAATATATGCTTGGTGCCGTTGGCCCGCGGCCCATTGCTTTTGTAAGTACGGTAGATGAAGGTGGAAGGCCAAACCTTTCGCCTTTTAGTTATTTTAATATATTCAGTATTAATCCTCCCATTCTTATTTTTTCGCCATCCAGAAGGGGCAGGGACAAAACGCTGAAACATACCTATACTAATTCTAAAACAACGGGGGAGGTAGTGATAAATATTGTAAATTATAATATTGTTCAGCAAATGTCCCTTTCCAGTACGGAATATGAAGAAGGCATAAATGAATTTGAAAAATCAGGCCTTACCATGCTGAAGTCTGATCTGGTAAAACCTTTTCGCGTGGCTGAATCTCCTGTTCAGTTTGAGTGCAGGGTAAATGAAGTAGTGGAACTGGGCAGTGAAGGAGGGGCCGGAAATCTTGTGATTTGTGAAGTATTAAAACTTCACATTAATGAACAGGTGCTTGATGAGAATGGTTCAATAGACCAGCATAAAATAGACCAGGTTGCACGAATGGGCGGGAATTGGTATAGCAGGGCAAATTTGGGAATGTTTGAAGTACCCAAGCCATTGTCAAAAATGGGAATAGGAGTCGATAAAATTCCGCAGAAAATCAGAAATAGCAATATTCTCACCGGGAATGACCTTGGGAAACTAGGAAATGTAGAATCTTTCCCAACAAAGGAAGAAATAGAAAATTACCTTAAAGAAAATCCCAAACTGGCGGAGGTTGTGGCTAAAGGGGATACAAAAGGAATTCATATACAGGCACAGCTTTTAATAGAAGAAAACAAGACCAAAGAAGCCTGGAAATTATTATTAGTAAAATAGAAGAAATGGAAGTACAAGGAAAGATTAAGCTAATAGGTGACACAAAAACCTTTGGCAACAATGGATTTAGGAAAAGAGAAGTGGTGGTTACTACTGAAGAGCAGTACCCGCAACATTTGATGGTGGAATTTGTTCAGGATAAAACCGATTTGCTGGATAGCTACAAAGTGGGGCAGCCGGTGAAGATTGGCATTAACCTGCGCGGCCGTGAATGGGTGAGCCCTCAGGGGGAAACGAAGTATTTTAATTCCATCCAGGGGTGGAGAATAGAGAATCTTGAAGCAGGACAGACGGGAAATTCTAATGTACCACCTCCGGATCAATTTGAACCCGCCAATGATTTGAATGATGAAGATTATGATGATTTGCCGTTCTAGACAACTTTAATAAAATTTTAAAGCCCGGCTTTTAATTAGAAAGCCGGGCTTTTTTACATTTATGATTATCCGTTATATTTATTGAGATTAACATTTTATGCATATTCTAAAAAGACATGAACATTTTCCCCCAGTAGAATATGCCCACGAAGATGGTCTGCTGGCTATAGGGGGAGACCTTTCATTGCAGCGGCTTAAAAGTGCCTATGAGCAAGGTATTTTTCCATGGTATGATGCTTCCCAGCCAATCTTGTGGTGGAGTCCCGACCCCAGAATGGTGCTCTTCCCTGAAAATCTGAAAATTTCTAAAAGCATGAAGCAATTGTTGAAGAAAAATGCCTTTCAAGTGAGCTTCAATAAAGATTTTACTACAGTCATCAATAATTGTGCATCAATTAAGCGTAAAGGCCAAAACGGCACCTGGCTTACAAAAGAAATGAAAGATGCCTATAGGGGCTTGCATCAAATGGGGTTGGCGATATCTGTGGAAGTATGGAGTGAGGAAGAACTTGTAGGTGGATTATACGGAATTTATTTAAGGGAAAAGAAGATATTTTGTGGAGAAAGCATGTTCACCAAAGTAAGCAATGCTTCAAAATATGGATTTATTCATCTTGTGAAGGCCCTGCGGAAAGATGGAGTGAAACTTATAGATTGCCAGGTGTACACCAAACATTTAGAGAGTCTTGGGGCAGAAGAGATTTCACGCAGTGAATTCCTTGATTATTTAAAATAGTACCGTTGATATTATACTTATAAGGAAATTGAAATTCCTGTCTGGATAAACAATTCTGAAGAAGGATTGTTGGTATAATCATCATAGCGAAATTGAAGGCCAATACTGGCTTTTGTGTTTTCACCAATCTGATTACCAATTGAAAGCCCCAGCCGTTGTTCAAAAGAAGGTTTTTCAAATTTACCAAAACTCCATAAGGCTTCTGTATCTGCAACCACAAAAAATTCATTTCTGTCCAGTCGCAATCCGCTTAGCGGGGATTCAACAGAGAATTCATAACGAGTCCTGAATGTAGTATTTTCTCTAAAGCGCTCTTCCAGCCTGGCACGATGGGCTAATTTCAGCTTATTATATTTTCTGGAATGTCCGTACTGTTGGATAAGCCTTAATTCGTCTGTTACGTCTTCATTAAAAATTTCTCTAAACCTGTAGCGGATACCAAGGCTCATTTTGCTGTAAAAACCAACTTCATAACTGCTAAAATGGGTAAGGTCAATAAACTGAGCTTCAAACACCCCGCTTTCATCTGCATACAAAAGGTCTCTGTTGGCAGCTGCAAAGTTAAAGGACCAGCGGTTTGGGGTGTTAAGATTAAGAGAAATTTCCGGCTCTGCCAAGAGTGAAAAATTCTCCTGTGCTTTCATGCTAAGGCAGGAAAGAAAAAAGGATATCGGGATAAAGTACTTAAAATAAGAGATAGTCGTACTCATTTCTTATCACTTCTCGTTTTTCGATAAAATTTCCAGAATTATCAAACAGCATTTCAAACCTTTGCAGTTTTCCGTCATTTTTAACAGCTACGATCAGTTCGTAATTCTGTGGAACATTTTGTTGTATATTTTTAGCATATGCGAATGCTTTAATCTCAGAAAGAGCCGGTAAATACTGAGCCTGAATCTTTTCTATTTTATGTCTCTCGTTATTTTCTTCAATAAAACTTTTAATCTTTTGTAAGGCGGCTTCAGGTAGATTTTTCTTTTTCAATTCAACTTCAATATCCTCTAATATTCCGTTATTGTTAAATTCCACGCTATAATCATGGCCCTTAAATTTGAACTTAGCTTCATAACTCGTTGTTTCACCATCGGTTTCAAAATAAAACTTAAGCCTGCGGGCATTGTCTGGTTTTTCAGAATTGATTAATTGCATTGCTGCTTCAGGCATTTTTTCTCCGGAAATTCGGTCTTCCTGCTCAATCTTTTTGCCCTGTGCAAAAGCTGAAAAACCTGTCAATAAAATTATGTAGAGTAGATTCTTCATTTAATTATAAAGTTTTTACCTCGCTATATCTAAAGCAGGATACTTCGTGGTCATTCACCATTCCGGTTGCCTGCATATGCGCATACACTACTGTAGAACCTACAAATTTGAAGCCGCGCTTCTTAAGGTCTTTACTTAATTTGTCGCTAATTTCGGTAGTTGCGGGAGCTTTTTTATAATCTTTAACTTTGTTTTGGATAGCTTTTCCATCTACAAAACTCCAGATATATTTGCTGAAACTTCCAAATTCTTCCTGAATTTTAATAAAAAGCTGTGCATTAGTAATAGTGGCGCGTACTTTTAGCTTATTTCTTATTATACCGGAATTTTGTAGAAGTTCCTGAATTTTTTCTTCAGAATACTGTGCAATTTTTCTATAATCGAATTGATCAAAAGCCTCCCTGAAATTTTCCCTTTTTCGCAAAATAGTGATCCAGCTTAAACCGGCCTGAAATGTCTCCAGGATTAGAAATTCAAAAATTGTATCATCATCATAAACTGGAACCCCCCATTCATTATCGTGATAGGCTTCATAAAGAGGATCGCCCACACACCAGCCGCAACGCTTAACTTCAGACTCAGACATAGGTTTAAGGTTTAAATTGATAACTTATACTACCGGGCTGGGAATTACGACCGGACAAAGGTGTAAATCTGGCTCCTGCAGCATATTGCAGTGCCTGTTCAATCAGGCACTCGTTAGTTGAGGTAGAGCTGGCCTTGTTAAGCCCGGTGTTAGTCACTCTTCCGTCAGCATTTACGGTAATATTTACCACTATTCTCCCGGACGTGTCGCAGGTGTAGATTGGATTAGGAATTTCTACAGCATTTCTGCCTTTTAGAGAAAAAGAAATGGAACTGTTTTCCATCGTTCCCGATTTTGCTGAAGTAGCTTCGCTGCGATTATTACCGTCAGATCTTTTTTGCGATTGTTCCTTTTTTCTTTTGCTTAAATTGTAATCCCCAGTTGAAGAATTGCTCTCTGTTTCTTCGGAAGTTTGTTCCCGGGCTGCACTGTTTCTTTCAAAAATTTCATTCAGCTGCCGGTCAAAATTCTGTTGTCTTGCTTCCTGATTTTTATTATATGCCCTGTGCGTTTGGACCTGCTGTTGTTGCTGCGCCGGAGTTTCTTCAGGCTCCTCCTGTTCCTCATTTTGCAACTCCTTAACCTGTTCAAGGTTTACCAGCATTTCTGAAGTTGCTACATTGCGGCTGGAGAAATTGAAGTTGTAAAGCGCAAGCAATAATACCAGAAATAATAAAACGGTTATTATCAGCGCTTTGTGTTTGTCAAAAAACTCCTCCATAGGTTAAGAATTATCTTCACTCAGAATTATTCTCCCGTGAAGGTAACAATTTCTGAAAAGATTCCAGGTCTAAAGAATTTTGCACTGAAAACTCACCGATTCTTGTCCTTTTTAATGCGGAAAGATGCGCACCGCTATTTAATTCCTGCCCAAACTCGTGCGCCAGGGATCGAATATAAGTCCCTTTGCTGCAAACCACCCTAAAGTCAATAAGCGGAAATTTATCTGAATCCACTTCAAATTCAGGAATATTAACTTTTCTAGGCTGGATTTTTACTTCTTCGCCTTTTCGGGCGTATTCGTAAAGTCGTTTACCATCTTTTTTTAATGCAGAAAAAACCGGTGGTATTTGTTCAATCTCCCCTGTAAATTTTTCTATAGCTATTTTAAGATCTTCTTCGGAAATATGATCAACAGGATAATTTTGATCAATTTCAGTTTCCAGATCGTAAGAAGGAGTGGTAGCTCCCAAACTAAAGGTGCCGGTGTATTCTTTCTCCTGTCCCTGCAGTTCATTAATTTTCTTCGTAAATTTTCCGGTACAGATAATTAGTAGACCTGTAGCCAGGGGATCCAGTGTACCGGCATGGCCCACTTTAATTTTTTTAATGCCGCAGCTTTTCCTGATAAGCCCCCGTACCTTGTTTACCAGCTGAAAGGAAGTCCAGTGTAAAGGCTTGTCAAATAAAAGGATTTGTCCCGATTTAAAATCTTCTGCAGTAAATTCTTTATGATTCATTTTCAAGAAGTTTTGCCTTGAGCGGCGGTAATTCTTTTGTTGCTGTAACCCAAAGGATTTCGGTCATTATTCTGTCATAGTCATGGATAAGAATGTCTCTGAATCCTGCCATCTTTTTACAGGAAATATCAGGATATTTAAGTTTTAGTTGTTCATCTACCTTTTTTCCGGCTTCTCCAATAACTTCAAAACTTCTGATGATAGCAAATTCCTTTTCTTTATTCTTACTCAGCTCCTCTTCAGTCACTTCAAACAGAAAATCTTCTATATAAGAGATATGTTCTAACATATCCTGAATGTATCCAAAGCTATTTTTCATAGATAACTTTCAGATCTTTCATTACATAAGGAGTTATCCATTCTTTTAAACCTTTTTTGGAAATAAAGTCTATTTTCCGATTCAATTTTTCTTCGAGGTCCAGTTTAATTTGAACAATATCAAAAAGGGAGATTTTTTTATCCAGGGAATACAAAATATCAATATCACTGTCATTATTCATTTCTCCGCGGGTATAGGAGCCAAACACACCTATTTCCCGGGGGTCATATGCCTTTAAACAGTCGATGATTATTTGATTTATCTTTGCATTCATAATACAAAGATAACTAATTCATATACTCAAAAATAATAGCAATAAGGCCTACAATAAAACAGTAAATTGCGAAATAGGAGAGCTTGCTTTTCTTAACCAGAGCTATCATCCAGGTGCAGGCGGCAAGCCCGGCAAGAAATGCCGCTATAAAACCTAAAATCAAAACTGAAGTTTGAATTCCGGTATGTGCAATATTTCCATCTAAAATGTCTTTGGCAATTTTTCCGAAAATCAATGGGACAACCATTAGAAAGGAAAATCTTGCCGCCTTGGTTTTATCATTCCCCAGTAAAACCGAAGTAGATATGGTGGCGCCACTTCTTGAAATTCCGGGCAAGACTGCTATGGCCTGAGAAATGCCAATTATAAGTGCGTTACTGTAGCTAACACTTTTTCCGGTGTTTTTGGCCTTGTCTGCCAACCATAGCAAAAGCGCGGTAATAATAAGCATAAAGCCAACAAACATGATGTTTCCGCCAAACAGCACTTCCAGTTCTTCTTCAAAAAAAAGGCCTACCAGTGCGGCAGGAATCATTGATATAATGATTTTTACGGAAAATTCTGTTTCTGAGTTCCACTTAAATTGAAAAAGGCCTTTAAAAATTTCGGCTACATCTTTCCTGAAAACCACGAGTGTGCTTAAGGCAGTGGCAAAATGCAGTACAACAGTAAAAAGAAGAGATTCTTCCGGAACACTGTTATCTCCAAGTATTGCTTTTCCCAGTTCAAGATGGCCGCTGGAAGAAACAGGCAGAAATTCGGTGAGGCCCTGTATTATTCCAAGAATAACAGCATCTAATAATTCCAAACTTATTTTCTTTTATTGGGATTTAACAAAATAGCATATACTTCAATAGCAAAACCTATTAATACCAGAGTTGGAGCAAGCCGTATTCTCTGGAAATTATAAATGGCGGGATTAAATTCATTGGGATCATCGCTGCCTCCCCCGGCCATTAAAATAAAACCCAGTGCAATAACTGCAAGTCCTATAAACATCACTAAATAATTCTTCTTTCCAAAAACGAAAGAAGTATGCTGTGGGGCGGGATTATTGTTTTTATTCATATTTTTATTTTTCACTAAAGAAGGTTTTGTAGTTGACGTTTCGTTATAACTTTTAATAATTTCCGACTCAGAAGATTTACCCTCAATTCAGGGATTTACATTTTTCTTACTTCTTTAATAATAAAGTTCATCAGTTTTTAGGTTTAAAAACCGGGAGGTGGCAAAATAGGTGCTAATCCAGGTAATAATAACTCCAATGAGAAAAACACCTATAAATAAAGCAGATAGTAATTTTACATCTCCCAGCAGGTTTAATTCCGTAAAACTTTTATTAAGATAATATAAAACGGCAGCCATTCCAATTAAAGCCAGTACAGCACCAATTATTCCCAATTTTACGCTCTGCCATATAAACGGCCTTCTGATGAATCCTTTAGTTGCACCTACCATCTGCATGGTTTTAATGGTAAACCTTTTGGAATAAACAGCCAGCCTGATACTGCTGTTAATGAGCAATACCGCGATAAATGTAAAAACGGCGCTTATAACTAACACCCAAAGGCTAATCTTTTGTACGTTTTCATTCAGCAGAGAAATCAGGGGTTTGTCATATACCACTTCATCCACAAAACTTCTGGAGGTGAGGTCGGTAGCGATAGAATCTGCCCGGGAAGATGAGACGTAATCGGCATTCATATAAATATCTATAGAATTCTGCAGGGGATTGTATCCCAGGAACTCCATAAAATCCTCACCAATTTCTTCACTGTGTTGCTCCGCCGCTTCTTCTTTGGAAACAAAAGTGGCAGATTTTGTATAATCGGCACTGCTAAGGCTTTTATTTAAGTCTTCCATTTCACCCTCTTTGGCCGTATCTGTAAAATAAACGGTCATAGCAATTTGTTCCTTAAAATGATCGGCTACTTTTTTCGTATTCAGGACCAGTAAACCAAGAATTCCCAATAAAAAAAGTACTAACGCGATACTGATTACTACTGAAAAATAAGAGGAAATCAGCCTGCGTTTCTGGTACTTTTCAAAAGATGTGCTCATAAATTGAACTCAGATTTTTTGTAAAAATAAGAAAGTTAATGATTCCCTTTTCTCTAAAACGTTCAAAGATTTTTTTTATTTGGTTTGCAATACTTTTACAGGAGTTATGTAAAAAAAGAGACTGCTTAAAAAACCTTGGTCTTTAAACAGTCTCCTTTAAGTTCATTAGGTCGAATAGATTATTCTTCTATGACAACTGCAGTTTCTTCGCTTAAAACATTTTGATTTTCTAACCATTCCTTGTAATCAGCTTCACTCATACCTGCCTTCATTGCTGAAGAGCTTACTGCTGTTCCTTCAACAGTAACAGTTGCGATAAATGGATAGGTTCCATAACGTACAACCCCGTCTATAAGAAGATCATATTCCGGACCGGCACTTTCCAAAGCCTCATCCATAGCGTCTTTAATGTTCCATCCAATTCCAAGAAAATAAGTTTTTTTACCTTCAGTTTTTACCCCTTGAGACCTATCTATGTCCAGATTGACATTTTTAGAACTGATGACGGTAAAATCAACAAGTCGCATTGAGCAACTTGTTAAAGTAAGTGAGCCAATGATGGCTAACATAAAAAATGTAGTTTTAGATTTCATAAAATGTTTAATTTTTTTAATCCTACTCTTATGGCTTTTCGGTTCGCCCCGTTTATGGTTTCTGGACTCCGCGACTAAGATATAAAAAAATGTTAAAATTTACAGAGGTTATCTTTCCATCGGCAAATTATGGGATATTCTATCAAAAGTGGAGACATGGATTTTCTAGTTTCTTAAATTTGAAAAAACAATAATGGAAATACTGGTATATGGAATTGGCGGAGTAGGCGGTTACTTTGGCGGCAAACTTGCAGAAGCAGGTAACTCGGTTAGTATGCTCGCTCGTGGGAAACACCTTGAAGCAATAAGTAAACGCGGACTGGAAGTGGAGAGTATCAACGGGAATTTTAAAGTGGAACCAACAGTGGCTACCAATGATGTTTCTGAAGTTTCCACGCCAGAACTGGTACTTCTTGGTGTGAAATCCTGGCAAATTTCTGAAGCCGCAAAAGCCATAAAACCTTTAATTGGTAAAAACAGCATGGTGCTGCCTTTGCAAAACGGTGCCAGTAATGTGGAAAAGCTGCTTCAAGTGATTCCTGAGAACAATATCATAGGCGGCCTTTGCCACATAATCAGTTTTATTGAAGCTCCCGGTAAGATTAAACATACTGCCCTGGAGCCAAATATTATTTTTGGGGAATTGGATAATTCAAAAACCCGCCGTATTGAGCAGTTAAAGAAGACTTTTGACAGCGCGGGGATCAGTAATTCTATTCCTGAAGATATTCAGTTGGAAATCTGGAAAAAATTTTTATATATCACTACCGTTAGTGCTATTGGCGGTTTAACCCGTGTACCAATTGATAAAATTAGGGAAAGTGATTATTTATATAATCTTATGCAGAAAACTGCGCAGGAAGTAAAAACGGTGGCAAATGCAAAAGGAATTGCAATAAAAAATGAGCATATAGAAAAGGCCTTTGAATTAGTAAACAGTCAGTCCAAAGGAACAACGACCTCTACACAGCGGGATATCATGGATGGCAAACCTTCAGAATTGGAAAATTTTAACGGATATATTGTAAAGGAGGGTGAAAAATTGCAAATTTCTACCCCAGTTAACCTAATGCTTTTCGAGCTTTTGCTGCCCATGGAGAATACAGCCCGAAAAGCTTAAGAATTGCACACCAGGAGAATTCTTTAGAATTATAAAATTGTAAATTTGCAGGCAATTAGTGATAACGTCTCTGCGAACGAAGTGAAGCAGTCTTAAATTGCCACACCATTATTCCTCGCAATGACCAATAGTTAAGAGAAGAAATGAAATACAACTTCAACGAAATTGAAGCCAAATGGCAAGAATACTGGGCCAAAAATCAAACCTTTAAAGCCTCAAATACTTCTGAAGAAGCCAAATATTACGTGTTGGATATGTTTCCATATCCTTCCGGGGCGGGCCTTCACGTAGGGCATCCTCTTGGATATATTGCCAGCGACATTTATGCCCGCTATAAAAGGCATAAAGGTTTTAACGTATTACACCCGCAGGGTTACGATAGTTTTGGTCTTCCGGCAGAGCAGTATGCCATACAAACAGGTCAGCATCCGGCGGTTACTACTGAAAATAATATAAAACGTTACCGGGAGCAGCTGGATAAAATTGGTTTTTCCTTTGATTGGAGCAGGGAAGTGCGCACCAGCAATCCCGATTATTATAAATGGACACAATGGATTTTTATTCAGTTTTTTGAATCCTGGTATGATAAGGAGCAGGATAAATCCCTTGCAATTTCTGAACTGGAAGAAATTTTTTCTGTGGAAGGAAATAAAAGAGTAAAAGCGGCTTGTGACGAAGACATTGAAGAATTTACTGCGGAAGAATGGAGCACTTTTACTTCCGAAGAAAAACAGAAGATATTGCTTAAATATCGTCTTACCTATTTAGCTGAAACCGAAGTAAACTGGTGTCCGCAACTGGGAACTGTTCTCGCTAACGACGAGATTGTAAACGGAGTTTCAGAGCGTGGCGGTTACCCTGTTGTTCGGAAAAAAATGACGCAGTGGAGCATGCGGATTTCTGCCTTTGCAGAACGTCTGCTTCAGGATCTCGATAAAATCGACTGGACAGAAAGTTTAAAAGAAAGTCAGCGAAACTGGATTGGGAAATCGGTGGGAGCTATGGTGGAATTCCCCATCCTATCCTTCCCCAAAGGGGAAGAGAAAGCAGACTCCGAAAAAGCTCCCTCTTCGGGGGCTGGGGGGATTCGTGTTTTCACCACGCGTCCCGATACAATCTTCGGAGTCACTTTTATGACGTTGGCACCGGAACATGAACTGGTACAGAAAATCACGACTCCTGAACAAAAAGAAGAAGTGGATGCTTATATAGCGGCCAGTGCGAAGCGTAGTGAGCGTGAACGTATGGCCGATGTGAAAACCATTAGCGGAGTTTTTACCGGTGCTTATGCCGAGCATCCTTTTACCAAAGAGCCGGTGCCAATCTGGATTGGAGATTATGTGCTGGCTGGCTACGGAACCGGCGCGGTAATGGCGGTTCCCTGCGGCGACCAACGGGATTATGATTTCGCCAAACATTATGATCTGCCAATCAACAATATTTTCGAAAATGCTGATATTTCTGAAGAAGCTTTTTCAGGAAAAGAAGGAACGGTGATTGCAAATTCAGATTTTCTCAGCGGATTAAAATATAAGGAGGCACTTCAGAAAGTTATCCTGGAATTGGAAAAAACAGGTCATGGCTACGGAAAAACAAATTACAGGCTACGGGATGCAGTTTTCAGCAGGCAAAGATACTGGGGAGAACCTTTTCCGGTTTATTACGTGAAAGGAATGCCGCAAATGATTTCTGCGGAACATTTGCCACTCACTTTACCTGAAGTTGAAAAATATTTACCCACCGAAACTGGGGAACCACCTTTGGGGAATTCTACTGAGTGGGCGTGGGATACAGTAAATAATGTAATAGTTCCTAATCAGGAAATTGATGAGGAGACCATCTTTCGTTTGGAACTAAACACTATGCCTGGATGGGCGGGAAGTTCCTGGTACCTGTTCAGGTATATGGATCCTCATAATGAGGAAACCTTTGTTTCTAAAGAAGCGCAGGAATACTGGCAAAACGTGGATTTATATATCGGTGGAAGTGAACATGCCACCGGCCATTTATTATATTCCCGTTTCTGGACAAAATTCCTTAAGGATCGTGGATACCTTTCTGTTGAAGAGCCCTTTAAAAAGCTGATTAACCAGGGAATGATTTTGGGAACGAGTGCTTTTTCTTTTAAATTGGGGAATACCATCGAAGTGTATGATAGAAACTCTTTGAGTTTCCAAGGTAAAACTGGAGAATCAAAATCTAAAAAAGAATTATTTGAGAATGTAACAGATGATCTTAACACCGTAAAAGATAAATATAAGAAAGCATTTATAACTAAAATAGATATTAGTGACAAGCCTATTTTTATTTCAAGAAAAAATATGGAAGAATCTCAAGACGAGCCAGGACAATGTGAAAATGCACTAAGTCACCTTTTTGATGAAGAAATTCAATCTAGAATTCAAAACAAAGAATTTACGATTAGATATCATCCTTATTCAGTCCATACTGATGTCAGTCTAATTAATGATTCGAACCAGTTAGATATTGATGGATTTAAAAAATCAAGACCTGAATACTATAATGCAATGTTTATAGGGGAAGAAGGAAATTTTATAGATGGTAATAATGATACTTACATTGTTCGAAGAGAGGTCGAAAAAATGTCCAAGTCCAAATATAATGTGGTAAACCCTGATGATATTTGTGAAAATTATGGTGCCGATACTTTAAGAATGTATGAGATGTTCCTGGGCCCCTTGGAACAGGCAAAACCATGGAACACTGCCGGGATTACCGGGGTGCATAATTTCCTTAAAAAACTCTGGAAATTATATCACAACGGTGAAGAATTTCAGGTTTCAGAAGAAAAAGCTTCGGCAGACTCTTTAAAAACTTTGCATAAGACTATTAAAAAAGTGACTGAGGATATTGAAAACTTCAGCTTTAATACTTCGGTTTCCACATTTATGATTTGTGTAAATGAGCTTTCGGTTCAAAATTGTAATCAGCGGGAAGTGCTGGAGCCACTGGCAGTTTTAATAGCGCCATATGCGCCGCATATCGCTGAAGAATTGTGGGCAAAATTAGGTCATTCAGATTCTATAGTCACTGCGGAATATCCTGTTTATGAGGAAAAATTTCTTGTGGAAAGCACTAAGAATTACCCTGTATCCTTCAATGGGAAGATGCGCTTCACTATGGAATTGCCTCTGGATCTTAGCAAAGAAGAAATTGAGAACACCGTTCTTGCTGATGAGAGAACCAAAGATCAATTATCTGGTAAAGCCCCTAAAAAAGTGATAGTTGTTCCGGGTAAGATAGTGAATTTAGTGATTTAAGTACTCGAAATTGTTAGCTGATAAGCCCTGAATTAATTTTCAGGGTTTTTAATATCCTCTCTTGATCTATAAAGGATATTTAATTCTGAAAAATATTTTACCTGATTAAGCTGGAAAAACTGCAAACCACAACTGAAATTAAAATAATTACCCCAGGTAAAGATCAATTAAGCCCTCGGGAGTGCTAAGGTAGATGGTTTTCTCCTTTTTATCCACTTTTTCAATGAACTCGTCATTCATTGGGATAAGGATTTCTTTACCATTTTTCTTAATTTCAAATAGTGCCTGCGCGGTAGAATCATTTACAGAAGCTATTTCTCCAATATTGCCATGGGTGGCATCTATAACAGTAAAGCCAATAATTTCATGGAAATAGAACTGGTTTTCTTCCAGTTCTGGCAGCAGGGTGAGAGGGAGATAAAGTTCACAACCTATAATATCTTCAGCATCATATTCAGTATCAATATCCTCAAATTTGGCACGTAACAGAGTGCTTTTGTGAAGTGCACTTCTTTCAATAAAAAATGGAACCAGATTATCGTTATATTCAACGAAAACTGATTCCATTTCTGTGTAAGATTCAGGTTCATCGGTGTCCAGTTTTATAAGCACCTCCCCTTTAAAGCTAAATTTGCTAACGATTTTTCCTAAATAGAAACACTCCTCTTTAGTCATCGCCGGCAGGTTGAATTAAGCGTTCTTTTTTTCTTCTGTAGCTGCTTCGTCGGCAGTTTCAGTGTCCACTTCTTTTTCAACATTTGCTTCAGGTTCATTTCCTTCAGTTACTGCAGCGCCTTCATAATTTTCATCGGCAGCAGTTTCTTCTTCAGTACCTTTAGCTTCAGCCTCACGCTTAGCGTTTACTTCTTTTTCAGCTTCCAAAGCTTTAGCTCTGGCTGCTTGCTGGTCTTTGGTTAAATTTTCTTTCTTAGAGTTAATTTTACCTTCTTTTTCCTCTAACCAGGCCTGGAATTTCTTCTCAGCCTCTTCTTCGGTTAAAGCGCCTTTTCTAACTCCAACAGCAAGATGTTTTTTAAGCAAAGCACCTTTGTAAGAAAGGATAGCACGGGCAGTATCTGTAGGTTGTGCTCCGTTCTGTAACCATTTTACCGCACCGTCAACATCTAATTCGATAGTTGCAGGATTAGTATTTGGATTGTAAACCCCAATTTTATCAAGGTATTTACCGTCCCTTTTTGCTCGCGAATCGGCGGCAACAATCCAGTAAAAAGGTTTTCCTTTTTTACCGTGTCTTTGTAATCTTATTTTTACAGGCATAAAAATTAATTTGTGGGGTTCCCGACCCCGGTTATTAATAAGGCTGCAAAGATACTACATTTTTCTAATTTACAAGTTTTTGGATATTCAATTTTCTTTATAATTCTGCTATAATATAAACTGGTTCAGAAGCTTGAAATGCTAATTATGATGCTTTTAGGGAAAGTAATTTGGATGCTGTTAAAAGCAGTTAATTAGTGCTAAACCCTGTTAAATGGGTTGGTATCAGTGATATAGAGATGTATCTTAGTAAGAAATAAAAACAATCAATAGCTATGAGTTATTCAAAAGAAGTTGCCAAGAAATTAAATGAACTTTTAGAAAAAAGTTACGATGCAGAGAAAGGTTTCAAATTTGCAGCGGAAAATGTAAAGAATTCAGAATTAAAATCATTTTTTAAAAGCAAGGCACAGGAACGATATGACTTTGGTCATGAACTTAAAGCTGAAATAGCCAAATTTGGCGAAGAGCCAGAAAAAGGTTCAGATTTGGCAGGTGATGCTCACAGAACGTGGATGAATTTAAAAACAAAGCTTTCCTCAGATAAAGAGGAAGCTGTGCTTGAAGAAGCTGCGAGAGGTGAAAAGGCAGCAGTAGAAGATTATGAGGATATTCTTAAAGATTCCAGTATCCCGGCTTCTACAGGAAACATTTTAATGAAGCAGAAAAATGCTATTATGGAATCGCTCAATAAAGTAAAAATTCTTGAAAAGCAATTTGATTAAATAAAGATGAAGAAGAAAAGATACGAACAAATGTTTGACTGAAGTAGTAGTAGTTTAAGTGTTCGTATCAGGCCTCACAAATAAGTACCTTATGGTCACTGTTTGTGAGGCTTTTTTTATGCATTTAGCCATTCTTTAATTTCTTTTTGATAGGATCTTCCGCTAATAAGCTTTGTTCTTTCTTTGTCTTCGAGTATAAAAGCGAAACGACTATTAAAATAGCCGTGAACTTCTTTAATATAGTCAGTGTTTAATAGCAAAGACCTATGGATTCTTCTAAAATAATCAGGAAGCTGAGATTCTAAATTTTGTAGACTTTGCTCAGCCAGATGTTCCTGACCATTTTTCATAAGTGCGCTTATATATTTATCCTTTGCTTTAAAATATGCAATCTCCCGAAGTTTTAAAAAGATAATTTTTTTGTCGGTTTTTACCGTTATGCTCGTCAGTTCTTTCTTAGGCTTACTATTTTCTATTGATTGCAAAAAATCAAATATTTCAGCTTTCCCAAAATGAGGATGAAAGTTATCGAGTTTTAAAAGACTCTTTTGCAGTCGTTCCTGCTTTACGGGTTTAAGCAGATAATCGATGCTGTTAGTTTCAAAAGCCTGTAGTGCATATTCATCATAGGCTGTACAGAAAATCACGAGGGGGATTTTTTTAAGTTTCGACAGCATTTCAAAACCTGTCATCCCGGGCATTTGGATATCGAGAAAAATAAGATCGGGTTGGAGATTGTGGATCTGTGTAAGTCCATCTTCTCCGTTAATAGCGAATCCAATGATATTGATTTTCTCAGGATATTTTGATAAAAGCCTGGTAAGCCTGATTTTTGCCGGCTCTTCGTCTTCAATTATTAAAGTTCTATAAATCATTGGGCAGCTTTTTTTAATTCATTTTTGGAAATGCATATCCAAATTCTTTTTTCAGGAGTGTTTTCACGGGAAAGTTCGGCCTTATCTTTATAGGTCAAATTTAGAATATCATAAATACTTTGCAGCCCATATCCTGAAATACTACCTTCTTCAAAAGCAGGACCATTGTCGAACACTGAGATTTCTATGTTTTCCCAAATTTGAATGATACTGAGTTTAATTTTTCCGGTGGAATCTAATGTGGAAACCCCGTGTTTAATTGCATTTTCCAGTAAAGGCTGAATAATGTTCCTCGGAATGAGATAATCAAAGAGTGTTTCATTAATTTCAGTATTGAACTGAAGTTTTTCGCCAAAGCGGATTTGTTCAATTTCCATATAAGCTTTGGTAGCATCGACTTCTTCCTGGATGGTACAAAAGGGCTGGTTTTTTCTGTTGAGGTTATGCCGGAACAAATCTGATAACGACAAAGCCATCTTTTCAGTTTTGTCTGCGTTGATATGAGCGAGGCCGGCAATTGAATTGAGAGAGTTGTACAGGAAATGCGGATTGATGCGTGCGTGAAGGGACGCGACTTCGGCTTCGGCTTTGGATGCTGTAAGCTGGCTTAACTGAAGATCTTTTTCCAGGATTAAATTTTCGTTTTTTTCCCTAAAGTAAAAGAATATACTGCGGACCAAACTGAAAGTTAGCAAACAAATACTTCCGAAAATTATTATCGATATAGATTTAGAACTAAAATCTTGAGTCAGTCCTAATATGGAAAGTCCTGCAACTAATACTGATATTACAAAATTTGCGGTTCTTGTTAAAAACCGGGTAAATAAAGTTCTGGATTGGGTGAGAATAAAATGATCTAAAGTAAATAGAAGTAATGAAAATAAAACTGCAAAAACACTAATACTGCGTATGAGTGCAAGAAAGACTACGATACCCCTGTGTTCGTATGCGTCACCAGAGGGATGCGTTTGACTGGGCAGGATTTTGAAATAGCTGTAAAGCAGAAATAGAGACGCGGTTATAATAGCAAGGATAAGGCTTGGCAAAACATAATTAAGAATTTTATATCTTAATTTGAAATGCGTTATAGGCCAAAAAAGTAGGGAGGCTATCAGGATGATAAGAAATACAAAAACCAGGAGTTTTAATGTCTGAAGGACATCTGGTGAGAATATAAAATTTAACCAGGCCCAGTATCCATACCTGTCCACAATATAACTTTCTACCTGCTCTTTAAAATCATTGGAATATAATTTCCATATCAAGAACTTGTCTAAATCTGTAAGTTTATAATATGAGTCGTCATTTAAAATCTGTTGATCTATTAAAATTTGTTGATCTATGGACGGGTTAATTAGTATGCTCTCAGATTCAAAATTGCTCTCAGGAATCTTTCTGTACCTGGAAAAATCTGCTTTAATTAAACCTTTTAATGCCCATTTAAATATTGTACTGGCGCGATATTCTTCGGGGGCTCCCAAAGATAAGTTCTGTAAAATAATCTCGTTGTTATAATAACCATTTTTGTTTCCAATTTCTAAGTTGGTTTGGTCAACACGAAAATTTATAGCGTTTTTTGTAGAGTCTTTTATTGTACTAATCTCTATGAGGAAATTAGCTTCTTCCTTTGTTTTGGAATAAGAAACAGTCTGAGAGATTAGAGGATCAATCTGATCAATTAGATTTTGAAGTGTTAAACTGTCTTTCTCAGTTGGATTAATTAAATAGTAGCTGATGTCATCATAGAATCTTTCACTGGGATAAAACTGTTGTAAAAGAAAATTCCAGGCTTCCTTTTCTTGTTCAGGAGTGAGATTGATTTCTGATTGACTAAAAGAATTACCCCAGCAACTTATGAAAAGGATTAGAAGTAGAAGTTTATTCATTGCAGTAAATATTAGAAAGTTCGTTGTATAGAGCAAATAAACTTTCTTATTTCAGTGTCCAGAAGTGTTTTCCGACGAAGTGCGATATAATCTGACGGGTTGCAAAAACTCATTAATAATTGGTGTAAAGCTATAGGTAATTTATATTCAGCAATTCTTTGGATACTTGGCCTGCACCATTTTACCCAAAATCCCAGACTTTAAAGATTTGCCAGGATTGGCTTTAAATATTTTAAATTAGCAGGTAGCCCTTGGCCTTTCGGAAATAAGGAGCAATAGCATTTTTAATTTATATCGATCATGATATCAATCATCGCAATTGACTCATCATCTGAGTTTTTTAACTTCAAAACCGTCTCCTGGAATAGCCTCACAGGCCAGTTTGAACCTAATTGCCGGGTAACAGTAAGTGATTCAGATGCGCCAAATTCGAATGAGTTGAACTGGGCCTTAAATATTTCCCCTATCTGGTCAACCCCATTTGTTTTATTTTCTTCACCAACCATTCCTCCGACTGCTTCTGTGGCCTGGTTGGAAAAAGCCGACATCGACTTTTTATAAGCTTCAAAGTCAAATTCCTTTTCCCTGACAACATTAAAGGTATTGGGGTTCTCGGTTTTTGCCATATAAGTTTTTACTTTGGCACCGTTAAAATTTTCTAATTGGAAAGGATTTGCCATAGTATCCACTGTGATTAGGGTGTCAACCTCTGTATATCTGATTTTGTATGAATCCAGGATAAGGTCCAGGGTCCTCAAGGCTTCATCGCTTTCCTGAAGTTCAGCCAAGAGATCGTTCAGCTGAACAGTTGCAGCCTCTAGCTTTCCAGGAGCTTTATCCTTTAAAACTTCTATTATCCCGCTATGGATTTTTCGCAAATCGGAATGGTATTCCTTTTCATTTAACAAGGTCGAGGACAATGAATCCTTACTTACTACAATTTCCCTGTCGAGATTAGGCTGACTGGAAAGTTCGCCCAATAACTCATCGTAGAAAGTGCTTCCTAGAGCAACAAGTTTATTCTCCGTTTTAAACCTGATTTTAGAATTGTCCACTGTTTCCTCCTCGATAAAAAGCTGGTTCTTTATAGATACTATAGTGTCTGTAGTAGTTATGCCGTTTCTTATTTCTTTCCCTTTTAGTTTTATACTTATTGCTTTGGAGTCTCCAGCTTTCCAGTCCATTTTTTGAACAATTCCCTGGGAGAAACAGGAACCACTAATTAAAAGCAACAGGATTATGAAGGGTGATTTTTCCATGGTTGGTTTTTGTTTTTGAGCCATTATCATTTTGCATTTTTGATGTGTAATTTAAGAACATCAAATAAAAATTCTCCTCTCAAGTCTCTAGCAATAATTTTTCCCTTGTCATCTATTAAAAATGAACTTGAAAAACCTTAGACATCATACAACTCAAAAATATTCTAAGTAAAGTTGATTTTTTGAGTCTTTTTCAAGCAATAAACTTATTTATGTTTCTCCAGAATCCTTGGTAACTCATAATTGAAATTGTTCATGGGGAAATCTCCATCTATTAATTCCCCCTGTTTATTAAGGACAACATACCGCGGGATACCATTAAATTGGAAAAGCTGCCGGAACCTATTATAAATGTCGGTAGTCACCCTGTGTAGGTTTTTCATTTCCTGCTTCTTAACAAAATTATTATAGCTATTAATTGGAGATAAAGCCTCATCTGTGATGAAAACAAATTCAAAATCGGGATTATTTTCATACTTCTTTCTGGTTTCTTTCATCCTTTTTATGGTGGCTATACAAGGTCCGCAGGTTGTTGCCCAAAAGTCAATAAAGAGGATTTTGCCCTGGTATTGATCGACTATTTCATAAAATAGATCTTTTGCTTTACCACTTGGAAGAGAAATAGTTTCGGATTTTATAGCAATTGTATGAGTATTTGCATTATCGGGCTTAGCATTCAGTTTAGGAAATTTTTTTTGAATAATTCTATTGCCCTCTTCTATTAGGAAGCCATTGTCAATAGTAGCAGAAAGTTCACTCCAAAATTGATTAGCCACATCTGCATCTGTTATTCGTCCCATAGTAAATTTTAAGCTTCTAACTTTTGTGATGTCGTAGGCCAAATCATTTTCTAAATGAAGGTGATTTACCATTACCGAATCCTTTTTATGCCATGGCTCCATAAAATCAATAGATTCATATTCTTCTATGTATGGATTTACATATTTATTTCTATAAGCTTGAATTTCTTCTGAATATTTCTCATTAACTGGTTTTATTTTTTCTTCAAACTTTTTGATTTCATCCGTTGCCGTCGACTCAAAAGAATGAGGTTTATAAAGGTTTATTTCCTCTTCTGTGAGAGGGATCTTTTGCAAATCAAAATATTCAAGCAAGCTAATTTCAGGATTAAATCTTTTTTGGTTTGCAACAAATTTTATAGGATCTGCATATTCGAAACGGTTTATGAATTGACCAAAATCCCGGTCTACAAGAAGTGACTGGTCATTAAGTGGAAGGTCTTTTAAGAAGCTATAATGTTCTGGCTCGATTTTCTCTTTTAAGATTTCATTATCTGGATATGACCTTTGAAAATCCTTTTTATACATTATGTAGTTCAAAATCCGTGTTGCTGTGATGAGTTCTTTTTTATTGGTCAGGAGTATTTTTGTCTTTTCCAATAATTTATTCTCTGAAATATATTTTGCTATTAGTCTTTCATTTTCCTTCTTTTCGTCCAGAGCTAATTTTCTTAGATCTTCAAAGTAAAGGCTTAGAGTATTCTCTTTAAAATCTGAGTAATTAAAAGGAGAAAAATTTAAGCCTGTGATTTCTTCATTGATCCTTGCCAGCTTACCTTTAAAAACCACGGCATCTTGGGGATAGTACCTGCTATTGTGACGTTCTGCTTCGAGAAATTTTTCCCAATCCAGTACTATTCCCAAGGTCTGCCCGGGCTCGAGGTAAAAATTTAATGACTTGTTATTGAAGTTTAAATAAGATGTTATGGGATGGATCAAAGGAATCTCTGCTTCAAACCTTCCATCTGGTTGGATTTCAATTGTAACCGGGTAATCTTCCCGCGTTAATTGATTTGATGCATAATAAATCCCAGTATCGAATCCTGCTTTTCTGTCATAACCTTTGATATAACCAATCAATTTAGCTGGTTCTTTGCTGAAGAACCTGTCGCTTTCATAATCCTGGATAGGTTCCTGTTTAACCTTTGCCAGTTCTGCATCCATCCATTTTTCAATATTTTCAGGAACTTCAGGAGATAAAGCCGGGTCGTAGGCTGGGTTTTGTGCGGTCAGGTCGGTCAGGCTAAAAAAGGCGATGAGAACGGAAAGAATCGAAAGTTTTGCTTTCAAAATTATGGTTTAAAAAAAAATTAACCTTTTAAAGGTAATAAAAAAGTATTTCAAATTATTTTAACATCTCATGATAACAGTATGAGTTGGCGAGCTTGATTATCCAATTCTTCAAAATTTGTGATCATTAAAGACTTCCTAATACCAGTTATTGTTCAATATTTTTAGAAGCCTCCCACGAAAAAAATGGATTAAATCCGGGTATTAATAGCATTGGTTATCTGTAGTTATAGTATTTTATTCAGCTATTTTTACTTCATTATTTTTCTTATTCTTTTTAAATAGAATGAATGAAAAGGTCAATAAAAGGAAACCTCCTATTAGTTTATAAAATGAAAAATCAGCAACGATGGTAGAGTACAGATTGGGAATCTGATTTGTTAATCTTCTTATTATAAACAACCTCATTATCCCGTTTAGAGCCTCTGAGGCAATAATAATTAGTACTAGTACAGGAATATTAATAAGTTTTTTCAATATTGGTTTTCCTTTTTTAAAACTGAAATATACTGAACTGCAAAGAACTAAAGGAACAATTACTAATAGCAGGAGATATATAATCCTAATGGTGGAGTGATTTAGTTCAAGGGATACTGAAGATATTAAAAGAGAATTAGTTAATAATTCAATTAGGGTATCAATTGCGATATATATTAAAGCTCCTTTTAAATATGGAATTAGTGTATTTATAAAAGCCGCACTACTATCAACTTTTTCATATTCTGAACTAATTTCATCTATGTTTCCAATTCTATTTCTCGCAACAAGAAACGATTCTTCTTGAGTTAGGTCTTTTTTAGATAAATCAGACATCAAATCCAGTAAGTGATTTTCTAATTCCTGAACATTACTTTCTGAAAAAGATTTTTTGGACTTTAATGTAGTTTTCCAATCCTCTATACTTCTTTCTAAATTAAATTTGGCTCTGCTTTCCATAGTTTAGTGATAATTTCGTTAATAGTCATCCAGTTTTCTTTTTCAACGGAAAGCTCTTTTTTTCCTTCATTACTGATTTGGTAATATTTCCTCTTTCTTCCAGACTCTGCCTTTTTCCAAGTCGATTGAACTAATCCTTTTTTTTCTAATTTGTGGAGAACAGGATAGAGGGTTCCTTCTCCAAATTCCATTTTTCCACCAGAAATTTCCTTAATACTCTGAATTATTTCATACCCATAAGATTCGCCCTTTGAAAGAATTGATAAAATAATTGGTATTGAAGAGGCCCCAATTAATTCTTTTGATAAGTTTTCCATTTAATTTTTAATTAGAACAATAAATATACATAGAAGTTCGATGTATAGCTAATAAATCTGATTTTTTTTATTGGTTACAACGTCCTGCATAAAAACAGATGAGCTTGCAAGCTTGATTTTCCGTAGGATAATGGCATTGCAAGTGAGAACGAACTTCCGAATTGAGACAGATCTAAGTATGGTTTTTAGTACCAATCAAAAAGCAGTAGTTAAATCCTCCAATACTTTTAGGATACGTCACCACCAGTAATGTCGTACCAATTTTTTAATTTGGATAAATAAACTTCTTGCTCTCAGTGTTCAGAAGTAATTTCCGACCAACTGCAAGAGAGCAGCGTGAACTGCAAATTCGATGGTTGATAACTGATGATATTTTGGTTTTTACTCACCTTAAATTATTCTTAATTTAGCCAGATAGGATGATGCTGTAATAGCTTTTCTACTTATCATTTAAAGCCTACCTCGATGTACCTGATTTTTGATACTGAAACTACCGGATTACCAAAGCGCTGGGATGCTCCCCTAACTGATTCTGACAATTGGCCACGTTGTATCCAGATTGCCTGGCAGTTACATGATGAGCTGGGAAGGCTTGTGGAAAGTCAGGATTATCTGGTAAAACCTGAAGGTTTTAATATTCCTTATGATGCAGAGAAAATTCATGGTATTTCTACTGAACTCGCAGAGGAAAGTGGAATAACTTTAAATGAAGTTCTAGAAAAATTTCAAACTGCGCTCAATAAGTCAAAATTTGTTGTGGGCCAAAATGTTGGTTTTGACGTTAACATTATGGGAGCTGAATTTTTTCGCCTTCAGATGGAAAATTCATTACAAAAATTGCCAATTCTGGATACATGTACCGAGGTGACTGCAGAAATGTGTAAAATTCCCGGTGGCCGCGGCGGTAAATTTAAACTTCCAACTTTAACCGAGCTACACGAATATCTTTTTGACGAACCTTTTGCTGAAGCCCACAATGCTACTGCCGATGTGGAGGCGACTACCCGTTGTTTCCTGGAGCTGGTGCGCAAAAGAATGTTCACCAAAGAACAACTGGATGTTCCGGCAGATTATTTTGAGAACTTTTCAGAAGCAAATCCGCAGCCGGTACAACTTATCGGCCTAAAACATATTAATCTCAAGAAAGCTTCCGAAGAAATAAGGAAACAACTTCAAAAGGAGAAACCTTCCGATGAGATTACAACGGCCGAAATTGAGGAAAACCTTGAAAAACTGGATGAGGTTCCTTTTGCGCATTTGCATAACCACTCCCAGTTTTCGGTATTGCAGTCTACCATCAGCATTCCCGACCTTGTAAAAGCTGCAGGAGAAGAAAATATGCCGGCGGTCTCACTTACCGATCATGCCAATATGATGGGTGCATTCCATTTTGTGAAAGAGGTTGGTGCCTATAACAAATCGGTCAAAGCCAAAAATGCTGAAGCGCTGGAAAATAATCAGCCTGCAGAAGCTAAAGAATTAAAGGCTGTTGTGGGGTGTGAATTCTTTGTGTGCGAAAATCATCTTGACAAATCCAGGAAAGACAATGGTTACCAGATCGTGATGCTGGCTAAGAATAAGAAAGGCTATCATAATTTGGCAAAGATGTCTTCCATCGCCTATACCGAGGGTTTTTATTACGTTCCGCGGATAGACAGGGAGGTGATTAAAAAATATAAGGAAGATGTAATTGTACTCACCGGAAACCTGTATGGGGAAGTTCCCAGTAAGGTGTTGAATGTTGGGGAAAGGCAGGCAGAAGAAGCCTTGTTATGGTGGAAGGAAGAATTTGGCGATGATCTTTATATGGAGATTATGCGGCACAACCAGGAAGATGAAAACCGGGTGAACCCCGTGTTGATAGATTTTGCCAAAACTCATGATGTAAAACTTGTTGCCACCAATAATACCTATTACTGGAAACAGGAAGATGCCAATGCGCACGATATTTTACTTTGCGTAAAAGACGGGGAAAAACAAGCCACGCCAATCGGCCGTGGCCGAGGCTATCGCTATGGTTTGCCAAACCAGGAATACTATTTTAAGTCTGGAGAAGAGATGAAAAATCTCTTTAAAGATTTACCTGAAGCGATTTCCAATGTGAAGGAAATTGTAGATAAAATTGAGCCTTTTGAACTGGCACGGGATGTACTATTACCGGCGTTTACCATTCCGGAGGCTTTTTTAGTGGAGGAAGATAAAGTAGATGGGGGGAAACGAGGCGAAAATGCCTATTTAAAGCACATTACTTTTGAAGGTGCCAAAAAGCGCTATAGTGATCTTACGCCGGAAATTGAAGAACGGCTGAACTTTGAGCTTTCGGTAATAGAAAATACCGGTTATCCCGGATATTTCCTTATTGTGGAAGACTTTATTCGTGAAGCACGAAATATGGATGTGTCAGTAGGACCGGGGCGTGGTTCGGCGGCGGGAAGTGCCGTGGCCTATTGCCTGGGAATTACAAATATTGATCCCATAAAGTACGACCTGCTGTTTGAGCGTTTCCTGAATCCGGATCGTGTGAGCATGCCCGATATTGATATTGATTTTGATGATGAAGGCCGGAGCCGTGTAATGGATTACGTGATCAAGAAATACGGGGCCAATCAGGTGGCGCAGATTATTACCTACGGAACCATGGCCGCCAAATCTTCCATCCGTGATACGGCACGAGTGCTGGATTTGCCGCTGATGGATGCAGACAGGATTGCGAAACTTATTCCGAATACCAAACTCGGGAAGATTTTTGGAGTAGATGAGAAAACGCTGAAAAGTAAATTCCGAAGTGAGGAAATGGAGAAGATCAATGAACTTCTCAATATTGCTGAAGGAGACGATCTTGAAGCAGAAACTCTTAACCAGGCCCGTATTCTTGAGGGATCGGTTAGAAATACGGGTATCCATGCCTGCGGAGTAATTATTACCCCAAGTGATATTACTAATTATGTGCCTGTATCTGTCGCTAAGGATTCCGATTTATATGTCACCCAGTTTGATAACTCGGTGGTGGAAAGTGCCGGCTTATTGAAAATGGACTTTTTGGGCCTTAAGACTTTGACCTTAATAAAGGACACGGTAAAGATTGTAAAAGGCCGGCATGATATAGACCTGGATCCTGATAATTTTCCGCTGGACGATGAGGAGACATATAAGCTTTTCCAGCGGGGAGAAACGGTAGGGATATTTCAGTATGAATCTCCCGGGATGCAGAAGCACATGAAAGACCTTAAACCCACTGTTTTTGATGACCTTATTGCCATGAATGCGCTTTACAGGCCCGGCCCGATGGAATATATTCCGAGTTTTATTGCACGTAAGCATGGAAATGAAGAAATAGCCTACGATTTACCCGATATGGAAGAGTACCTGCAGGAAACCTACGGAATTACGGTGTACCAGGAGCAGGTGATGCTGCTTTCGCAGAAACTGGCAGGATTTTCCAAAGGTGATGCCGATATGTTGAGGAAGGCAATGGGTAAAAAGATCTTTGCTTTACTGGAACAGCTAAAACCGAAGTTTTTAGACGGGGGAGAAGCCAAAGGTCATCCAAGGGAAGTGCTGGAGAAAATCTGGAAAGACTGGGAAGCATTTGCGGCCTATGCCTTTAACAAATCCCACTCCACCTGTTATGCCTGGATTGCTTACCAAACGGCCTACTTAAAAGCTCATTATCCTGCGGAATATATGGCAGCCGTACTTTCCAATAATATGAATGATATTAAGCAGGTCACTTTCTTTATGGAAGAGTGCAAGCGTATGAAGCTAAATGTGCTTGGACCCGATGTAAATGAATCCTACTATAAATTTTCGGTAAATAAAGACAATGCCGTAAGATTTGGAATGGGTGCGATAAAAGGAGTGGGAGCAGGAGCAGTGGCTACAATTGTTGAAAATCGTAAATCTGAAGTGGGACCTTACCGTTCCATTTTTGATATGGCCAAAAGGATAGATTTACGGGCGGCCAATAAGAAAGCTTTTGAGAGTCTGGCTCTGGCCGGTGGCTTTGACGGATTTGGAGATACACACCGGGCACAATATTTCCATAATGACGGAGACAGTATGAGCTTTTTGGAAAAGGTGATAAAATTCGCTGCGAAATTTCAGGAGAACGAAAATTCTTCGCAGGTAAGCTTGTTTGGAGAAGCCAGTGATGTACAAATCCCTGAACCAACGGTGCCGCCATGTGATTCCTGGGGCACTATGGAAAAGCTAAGGAGGGAAAAAGAAGTGGTGGGAATTTACATTTCCGGGCACCCGTTGGACGACTTTAAAAAGGAACTGCAGTATTTCTGCAATGCCACTTTAGCCGATTTTAACGAGATGGAGAAGTTTGTAAACCGGGAACTTTCTCTTGGCGGTGTGATAAGCGATGTGCAGCACCGCACCTCAAAAATGGGCAAAGGCTGGGCTACGTTTTTTGTAGAGGATTATAATGAAACTTATGAATTCCGGATGTTTGGGGAAGAATACCTGAAGTTCAGGCATTTTCTGGTGCCGAATTCCTTTGTGCATATCAAAGCTTTTATAAAAGAAGGCTGGACCAATAAGGAAACCGGGAAAAAGAGCGAACCCAGGATCCAGTTTAACAGTTTTCAGCTGTTGCATGACCTTATGGATACCTATGCGAAAAAACTTACCATTCAACTGGATATAAATGACCTCAAGGAGGAGAAAATTACTGCTTTAAAAGATCTTTTCAGAACACATCGCGGGGATCATAAACTGAATTTTGTGGTTTATGAAATGAAGGAGCAGGTGAAGCTGCACATGCCCAGTAAACGCCAGAAAGTAAAAATTTCGCAGGAGTTGCTGGAGGCGCTGGAAGAGGAGCAGTTGAATTATAAGTTGAATTAGTAAGCCTCACCCGATCTTTTCTCCCAAAAGGGAGAGGGGAATGCTTATCAACAGGCAATATTCAGTTTCTTGCTGTTAGAAATGGTTCCTCCCCTTTTTTAAGGGGAGGTGGCTGAAAGCCGGAGGGGTTTCGGGTAGGGATTGTAGCAAGCTACCTTGTAGCGCGGAAAGCCCGGCCGAAGCGAAGCGGAGGACCCGCAACATAAAAACAGCCAATCTGCAGATAGTTAAATATGATGTAAGGGGTGTAAGATTTGCAGAAATAATTGACTATTTTTACGTATTGTATAAAATCGAATCAAAATAATATATTATGGCAATTGAAATAACAGATGCGACTTTTGAAGAAAAAGTTTTGAAAAGCGATAAACCTGTAATGGTCGATTTTTGGGCTGCATGGTGCGGACCTTGTAGAATGGTAGGCCCTATAATTGATGAAATTAGTCAGGAATATGAAGGAAAAGCTGTGATTGGAAAGCTTGATGTGGATGCAAATCAGGAATTTGCGGCGAAATACGGAGTTAGAAATATCCCGACCGTTTTGGTTTTTCAGAATGGGGAAGTTGTTGGGCGCCAGGTAGGTGTTGCTCCTAAAAATACATATGCTGAAGCAATAGATCAACTATTATAGTACGATCATAACTAGAATATCAAAGGGCCTGATGAAAATCGGGCCTTTTTTGTTTATATTCAGGAGTTGGAAATTGGATTAATGAATTTACAGGAAGAAATAAATAAAAGTGGAGGCTTTACCAATCTGGATCTTTTGGCGCGGCAGGTGGTGGAAGGTTATATTTCGGGCATTCATAAAAGTCCGTTTCACGGTTTTTCTGCGGAATTTGCTGAGCATAAAATTTATAATGACGGTGAAAGCACGAAACATATCGACTGGAAACTTTTTGCCAGGACCAATAAGCTCTATACCAAACGATATGAAGAGGAAACCAATCTAAGGTGTCATTTAATCGTGGACAATTCGGCTTCCATGCATTATCCAAAATTGTCAAAACAAAGCATAGGTTCCTTAAATAAGATTGGCTTTTCTGCCCTGGCTTCGGCCTGTATCATGCAAATGATGAAGCGGCAGCGCGATGCGGTGGGTTTGAGTGTGTACAGCGATGAATTTGAGTTTTATGCGCCTGAAAAAGGCAGCGAGCGGCATCACTATATGCTGTTAAATACTTTAAGTCATCTTATTACCAATAAGCCAACAGGAAAAGCTACTGATACTTATAAATATTTGCACCAGATCGCTGAAAAATTGAAAAAACGATCTTTGGTTTTTTTATTCTCCGATATGTTTCAGGCCGATGTGGAGGAGGGGGAATTGTTTGAGGCTTTACGACATTTAAAGTATAACAAACACGAAGTGGTGCTTTTTCATGTTATGGATGCTGAAAGGGAACTGAATTTTGATTTTGACAATGTTCCCAAACGGTTTACCGATGTGGAAACCGGTGCTCAGGTAGATTTATATTCGGAAAATATCAGGGAAAATTATCGGCAGGAGGTGGAGAAGTACATTGAAGCAATGAAGCTGGAATGTGCCAGGTATAAGATTAATTACGTGCAGGCGGATATTAATAGAAATTTTGAAAAAATTATAACTTCTTATCTTGTTGAAAGACAAAAGCTTGGTTGAAGACGATTTTTTTTTGATGAAAAAAAATTAAAAAAGGTTTGCAGGATTGTAAAACGGTGGTATATTTGCCCTCGCAATAAAGCAACGGTCTGGTAGTTCAGTTGGTTAGAATACCTGCCTGTCACGCAGGGGGTCGCGAGTTCGAGTCTCGTCCAGACCGCATAGTTGCAAAAGCCTTTCAGAAATGAGAGGCTTTTTTTATACCTGAATTTTAATGAGTTTGTTGCTGATCCTGAATCATGGATCATTCATGGATCAAGCCTAATTCATGATTGTGTGTTTAGGGAAAACTGCCGAGGGAAAGGTGGAATCTGTGGTTAGTTTACTTTATATATTTTAGTTACCAAAACTCCTTTAAAACCGGGAGATTGAACAGACAATAGTTGTTTTTCTTCTTTGACCTTAAAGTTGAACGGTGATGCGGAAAGGTCTACGCCGCTTTGTTTTTTTAGCCTGATTCCCTGTCCGGAAATAATGTCCTTATTGGGTTCAAAGTCTTCTTCCGGTAAGTGCTCGGTTAGAATTACAGCTTTAAAATCATATAATTTTTCCACCACACTTTTTATTTCAGCATTCGATAAATGTTGCAACACCTGTCTCAGTATCACGTAATCTCCAGAAGGCAAATCATCTGTTGCAATATCTAAAGCATGGAATTCTAAATTATCTGCTTTGAATTCTTTTTTATTATGCGTTATAAGCTCCGGAACTATGTCTATAGCAATGTACTTTTTGCAATACTTTACCAGTTCTTTGCCAACATTAAAATCCCCGCAACCCAGATCACAAACCACCGGAGGAGTTTTAAAGTCTTTCAAAAAAGCAGATACTGCAGCTATGTATGAATTTACAGTTTCAGGATGATGTGAGCCTAAACCGGAGTAGAATTCAGTTTTCTTACCACCCCATAAGTTGTGTTCATAAATCTGCGCCATGGCATCTTTAGTTAGCCACGGCTTTTTTATATTTTTCTTTTTTGCCATTAAAATGATAAATCGGTTTGTAACTTTAAAGAGTATGTACGTCAAAGTAAGTATTAAAACCTGGAGTGTAGAACCTATACCAATCCACTTATATTTGCGACCGCGGTTACCCTCTTTAAAGGAGTTCCTGTAGAGAGTGTTGCAAAGATGCTTGGCCAGTAGAGCTTTTCTCGGTATCTATTCCGGTTATTCCAACACCTACCACTTT